>CAIMDZ010000043.1 GCA_903839875.1 uncultured Bacteroidota bacterium | reverse complement strand
TCCCTGCCGATACACCAGTCACTATACCTCCCGAAACTATGGCAGTCGCATTGCTACTACTCCATATACCGCCAGTTGCTGCATCCGTTAAGGTAATGGTAGAGCCTACGCATACACCTGATAAACCCGTTATAGTTCCGGCTAATGGCAATGTATTAACTGCAATTATTTTAGTTACTGTTGCCATACCACACATATTCGTAACACTATAACTAATTGTATCAACACCTGCAGTTATACCTGTGACCACCCCGCCTAACATTGCGGCGGTGGTATTACTACTGCTCCATAGACCGCCAGTTACAGCATCGGTTAAAACAATAGCTGATCCAGCACATACACTTGATAAACCCGTTATAGTTCCGGCTAATGGCAATGGATTAACTGTAATTATTTTAGTTGCTGTTGCCATACCACACATATTTGTAACGCTATAACTAATTGTATCTATCCCTGCCGATACACCAGTCACTATTCCTCCTGAAACAGTAGCACTGGCATTACTACTGCTCCACGCACCGCCGGCTATGGCATCTATTAAAGTAATAGTTGATCCCGCACACACGCTTGAAGTTCCAGTGATTGATCCCGCCGATGGTAACGAATGAACAGTAACCGTATCAGTAACAAAGTTTCCCGAAACATTATAAGTAATGACTGATATGCCAACCGAAACACCCATAACAATTCCAGTAATAGAACCAATAGTAGCAAATGCCGTATTACTACTACTCCAAGTACCACCAATTGTTGAGTCACTTAAAGTTGTTGTAAATCCAATGCAAACATCAGAGGCACCAGTAATTGAAAAAATTGGCGCCTTAATTTTACGAATACGGTTATTGCTATAATCCCCAACATAAACATTTCCATTATTGTCAACTGATATTCCATAAGGATCATTTAACTCGGCTGCGGTAGATGGACCACCATCACCGCTAAATCCACTGGTTCCATTTCCCGCTAATGTACTTATTGACCCAGAGGCATTAACTTTCCGAATACGCTGATTATATAAATCAGATATATATACGTTCCCGCTGCCGTCAACTGCTACCCCGATTGGACCTTTTAATGTGGCAGAAGTAGCACTTCCTCCATCGCCGCTAAAACCAAGTGTTCCATTACCCGCAATCGTAGAAATAAAACCACCCGTGTTCACTTTACGAATACAATTATTATCCTTGTCTGCAATAAATAAATTTCCAGTTCCATCAACCGCAACGCCATAGGGATAATGCAAATTCGCCGCCGTTGCAGGACCACCATCACCACTGTATCCTAAAATGCCATTACCTGCTATTGTTGTAATAATACCTAAGGCATTTACCTTTCTTATTCTATCATTAATATAATCCGCAATATAGACATTACCACTATTATCTACTGCAACATCTAACGGACCATACAATTGGGCAGCAGTTGCAGGTCCACCATCTCCACCGAAACCTAGTATGCCATTGCCGGCAATTGTAGTAATAATTCCGGAAGCACTTACCTTGCGTACTCTATCATTAACATAGTCTGCTATATATATGTTACCTGCCGTGTCAACTGCCAAACTATATGGGTCACTTAATTGCCCGTTGGTAGCAGGTCCCCCATCACCACCAGAGCCCATTACACCATTACCCGCAATTGTACTTATTATGCCCATTGTATCAACTTTCCGAATGCGTTGATTATCTACATCTGCTATAAATACATTCCCGTTTTTATCAACAACTACACCCTGATTAGCGGATAATTTCGCCGCAGTTGCTTGTCCTCCATCCCCACTAAAACCCATAACCCCATTACCTGCAATAGTGGTTATTACTTGTGAACTACCTAAAAAAGGGAATAGAATGAGGATAATAAAAATTCTTTTCACAGGCGCAAATTTTCAGCAATGCAATTTATGAATTAATTTTCCTAAATGTCTATGGTTCTGAAAAACTTATACTGGCATATCAAATTACCCAAATCATGCTGCATATAGATAAAAAGAATTACAATAATTCCGCCGTCCGGTTTATCCTCCTGATATTAGCCATGTAAATACAAAGTATATGGCTATAAAGAAAAAGGCGGCAGCGGCAAATACCAAGGTTCCCGCAGCAACAGAAAAAAAGGTGGCAGTGGTTAAGGCACCAGTTAGCAAACCAACAAAAACGGAGATGGTCACCATCTTCAAAAGCACCTATGGGTATTACCGCTATTGGGTCAAAAATATACTGGCAGACGGCGGCATTATCAAATACAGGTTTATTAAAAACCCGGATAGCTATGCTGGAGTAATATCGGTTGCCAAGGTAGAGGCAGACAAGGCTAAAAAGGTTCTGGCAGAATACAAAAAGCAGAACCCCGGCACGGTAAGCATGTGGGATTAATCTACAATCAGGTTTTATAAAGAAAGGCACTAATAGTGTCTTTTTTTTATTTTTAGAAAATCGTGCTTTTCCAAACCCGACCGCCTATTAAAGGTGATGCCAGTTGAAGCAGGGTTTTTTATAGTAAGCCCGGTATAATCATTCACTAAGCACCCAATAAGTGTATTTCTTGCTATTCCTTGCTTGTTTTGGTCGTAGTTGGTCGTAAAGTGATACAAATACACCTCTTAAAACTAAATCGCTTTAATTTTCGCTTGTTTTTTGTTGTCGAAATAAACATGCTTTCAGGTGCAAGTATGTTAATTTTATTATTTATTTTCTTAATTCATTTTAGCGACATACTTGCATGTGCACGCATGTCGCTAAAATCATTCTGGTATATGTGCTGGTTTTCGTATCAGGTTTTCAAAAAAAATCAATTTTATTTTTCAAGTCATTACCCCTTCCTGCGAATAGTGCAAATAAAACCTATCCTATCAAAATAATCTTTAACCATATTCCCAATTTCGTCCGCCTGTGATTGCCTTATTCGCAAAGCATCGTGTATTGTAAATACATCATAACCTTTTTCTATCAAATTAGTAAGCAAGCCATCAATCATTATTTCGGCTTCCTTCTTTTGTAGCATGTTAGAAAACATTTTATACCCGTTCATATTTTTATAGGTATCAACCCAGTCCATGAACTTCGGAAACAGGTTTCTTATCTGGTTATATTGCTGGTTGTCTATAACTTTATCAAAAGCAATTCTAAACATTAATTGCTTACCTGTTCCTTCGCTCAATCCAAGTTCATTTTCAACATAGGCATATAATGTGCCTCCTTTTGCGTTAAGTATGAAATTTTCGTCTGTGGTCGGGTTCAAATAGGCTGCTATGGCAAATTGTGCGTTCGCTATATCCAGTTCAATCAGGTTTTCGCCGTCCAGTTTCAATTTGCCGAATAGTTCTTTTTTTATGGCTGTTAAATTATAGTCCAGCCGGTTATTGGTATCGTTCCTGCCGCAATAAAACAGGTTATTCTTTATATTGAATACGCTCTGGCAATAGATAAGGTTTAATTGCTTGCTTTTATTTTCAATAAAATTTTCGGGCTTATCAAAATAGAAACCGTTTTTATATTTTATTAAATCATTACCGTCCATGGCAGCCTTTGCTATTGCTTTTTCTTTTCCGTATCGGTATTCGTCTTTACCATGTCTTATATCAACAAAATCATCTTCAATATAATCGTTAAGGATAAGGTCTTTATTGCTTATGGTTGAAATTTCATTTATAAACAGGTCGGTATCGCTATCAAAATTTAATTTGCTTAAATTTTTCAAGCAATAGCCTTGTAAATCGTGCTGTTTTGGCAAATGAGGGAACAAAGATGATCCAGTAGATTTATTAGATTGATTTAGATAATTAATTGGTTCTGTAAAATGAGGGAACAAATATGATCCGGTAGATTTATTAGATTGATTTAGAATTGTAAATGTTTTATCCGTGCTTGTAATTTCCGGTATTGCGAAATACTCATTACCAAACTTATACCCCTTGGCTATGCCTTTATCAACATTATATTTATTATCGCAATTCAAGATGCCAGCATCAACTAATCCGGCTTTAATAATATAGTCCCTTTTAGATGGCAGGATAGTTTCAAAGTATTTACTGGAAAGGCTTACAGGCTGCGAAAAATTATAACCGTTAAGCACATACAAGTTATAAATACAGGCACATAATTTATTGGCTTTGTCCTTTTGTTTTGGTGTTTGCCAGTTAATTTCATTAACTGATTGCTGGATAGAGACCAGCATGGATTGGTTATACATAATTTGTGGTTATATTTTGTGTGGTTTTGTTTCAAAGAGGCGGAGGGAGCTACCCCCCGTATAACCACATGAACCTCTTATTTTATTTATATAATTGAAAAATTGAAAGTTTGTTTTAGCCCATCATTATATTTTATGGCAATTACAAGCGGAAGCGTGCGCCCAAGCGCACAGCGTTCTCATATTGGTTATTGCTTTAATTTTTCAATAGCCGTCTTTATATCAATTATTTTAATTTCAAGCTCTAATCGTTTCCTTTTCTTAAAGTCTTTTTCAAGCCACATATCCTTGTATGTCTGGATTCTCTTTTTTCGCAAACAATTTATTTTATCATAATCAAACTGCTTGCCTTCATTTATTCTGTATTCCCAATAAGTGGTATCTAAAAAGCATTTCATAGATTATATATTAAAACGCCCCTCTCTTTTTCCATTTTTGCCACTTTTCCCTTGCTGCTAATTAAGGTGGATTATTTACTGGTTTTATTGATTTGGATGACTAAAATATGGATAACTAAAAAGTGGATAGAATAGCGTGGATAGGCTATTTGGATAGCCTAAAATGGATAAAAAAATTAGATTGTGAGGGGCTAACAAATATATATGTGTTTTGTTTAATGTTGTTCGTTTTATGCCTATCTTTGTGAAACAATTCAAGCATAGCAAAACAAGCCTAATTCTAAAATTATTTATCATGTATAAGCCCGATTTCTTACCAGTATTACCACCGCCTCCGTAGCAGGATTACCAGATTTATAGTTGAATAAAAAAACGATTAAAAACCGTAACGGCTGCTTATTGCTTGAACTTTTCTTAACCCTTAACCCGCATCATCATGTGCCTATTAATTTGCCATACCGCTAATTCCCCTCCCGGCTAACTATGCTTGAATAAACCAGTTGTGCCAACGCTCCAAAAAAAAACGACATGGAGCGTAATGAGAAAGAATTGCCTAAACAAAACACATTAAAATAAAAATAATTATGATACCTAAAATTAACGCTGTTATCAGCACAATAAATATAAACGAATTAGTCCCGCACCCGCTATCCGAAAAAATATATCAGGTAGCCGATATACAGGCACTGAAAAACAGCATAGCCAGCGATGGATTAATAGAACCGCTATTGATAGATGGGCAAAACCGTATCCTGTCTGGACGGCGCAGGTGGTTAGCCTGTAAAGCACTTGGCAGGACAGATATTCAGGTTAAGATAACCGATGACCTGGCAGAGCCGCAGGTGGAGCAACTTATTATCGGCAGCAACCTGCAGCGCATAAAGAGCAAGACCGAGATACTTAATGAACTGGAACACATATTAGGTATTCTGGGTAAAAACCAAGGACAACGCCGTGACTTACTCGGCAAGGACGATAACCCCGAAACATTTGGCAAAATCGGCAAAGACCGTTATGAAATTGCTTCTGAATGGATTGCTAATGGTATGTCCGCCGCTACCCTCCGGAGGCTCATGTTTGTAAAGGAGTTTGAAACAGAATACCCGGACGCTAAACTGGGACTGGTGGAAAAAGTTCTGAATAACGAAATGCCTATTAACCGGGCCAAGGTGTTAGCCAAAGATTATATAGCCAGAGTTAAGGAAAAAGAGGATATACCATCTATACCGTTTGTTCCGGCACCGGAGATTACTTCGGATAACTACACTATACATACCAAATCCTCACTGGATATGTCGGGCGAAATTGCGGATAATAGTATTCAGATGGTTATGACCTCTGTGCCATACTACGATGTTCGGAAATATGGTATCGGCAAAAAGCCGGAACTCGGATTGGAGAAAACATATCAGGAGTATATGGCTAATATGGTTAGGCACCTAAAAGAAATATACAGGGTGCTTAAACCTACCGGATCATTTTTCCTGAATATCGGTGACACTTATTCTAAAAAGAGTAATTACCTCATTTCGTCCCGGTTAGTTATTGCCGCATGTGACTTGGCTGGGTTCCATTGTATCTCCGAAATTATCTGGAACAAAACCAATACCATCCCCAAGACAACTGACCGGAAGTTGCAGCCCAGTTATGAAAAAATATACCATCTGGTAAAGGACGCCGATAAGTATTATTACAAACCGTTTAAGATACGGGACGATAATAAGGAAATTAAATTGAATAAGATTACCCACCGCAATAAACGGGGCGGGTATGATAAAGGCAAATTTGCCTTATCCAAGCCTTATAAGAAATTTACGGACTTCATTAACCAGCAGGAATACGAGGATATTATTAAAGGTTCATCGGCAGCCGCCGAAAGTGCCCGGCTGCACCAGCTCGACCCCTCAGTGGATCACCCAGCCATATTTACCACTACAATTTCTGTATTGCCAATACTCACAACCACAGAACCCGGCGACTTGGTGCTTGACCCCTTTTCAGGTTCCGGCAGCGTAGGCGAAACCTGCCTTTTGCTCGACAGAAAATATATCGGCTACGAAATTGAGGAGCGTTTCAGCGCCTTATCAGTTAAACGGTTGCAGGCAGTCGAGCAGAGCATTAAGCC
>CAIMDZ010000042.1 GCA_903839875.1 uncultured Bacteroidota bacterium | reverse complement strand
GAAGTTGTTGCGGACTGCTGTATTGTTGTTTAGATGCACGGTTTTTGAGCGCTTTTGCCATATTCCTTTGCACTTAGTTCACACTAATATCGTGAATTATCCCGTATTTACTGCATCTTAGAATATTTCAGCAGACCCTATCTAAATCCCGCCTGTTCAAATGCCGGTTCACAAAACCTTCTAAGCTATATACACTATATTTTTTCCTTAACCGGGTACTTATTTCTTTTTGTGTTTTTACCCTGCCGGCATCAGCACGGGGGAAACCCTTTTCTATTTTGGATCTCTGTTTCGGGGTCATCATTGTCCATTCTTCCTGCAGATCGCTATTATTAAAATAATTTTGAAGTACCCCATAAAATTCCTTGAGCTGGGTTAAGTTCATCGTTTCAATTTTCTTAAGCAGGTCTGACCTTAATTCTGCGGCTTTCATATAAATTCGCCTTTGGCTTTAAAATCAAATTTAGGGAAAATTAACAACAGGGGAAACTAATAGTTTGCAACTCTTCCTGATTTCCTGCAGCAGGGTATTGTCATTGAATTAAGCGATTTCGGTATTTTCCCATACCACATTCAACACCTCCGGAGTTGTCCCGTTTTTTGGTATACCGTGGGTTGCACCCACGGCTATTCACATTTAAGCCCTTCGGGCTATTCTTAAGTCAATAAAATTGGGTAGCCGGGTATTGAATACTATCGGGATCCCTCAACAGGGGCGAAAAAATATATGCAGGCTGTTATTCGGTAGCGTAACTCTATGCCAACCTGATTTTTACCTATTAGGAAGCGGTACGCTTCGGTAAATGAGGAACGAAGCGCGACTTTGACCCGCTGGGGCAATGTCATTGATTTAAGCAAGCCCGGAGGGCTTTCCCGTGAATAGCCGCGGGTGAAACCCGTGGTAAATGAACAACAAGGACGAACCCTGAAAGGGTTTCCCGTGGTATCGGATGTGCGGAGAAAGCTTAAGTCAATGACAGTGCCAGTGAAGGTCACAATTGGTTTCATTGATACGTCTGGATTCCCCCTGGAAAATCAGAAGGAAAGGTGTTGTGTGTCCGGCACGAATTCGATGGGCGATGCCCACTGCTATGGGATTTATCCCTTTGCAGGGAAATCTGTGGCGGTTGGTGTTTTGTGTCCGTCTAGGGTGGAGATGCAAAAATATTTTGGCTATACGAGATTACGCGTTATTAATTTTCTTAAGCTGGACCACCGCAATTGAGGGGCAGGCTGATTCGGTTTACTTGATGTCTCATCCTGCGCGAGGTTGTTGGGGGACACCAACAACGGCGGGGCTACAACGTTTGTACCATAATTTCGCAGGTAAAACCACCAACCATTACTAAATAGTTAAATAAGTTCATTTTTCGGTAAACAGGCGTTTGCAAGCGGTGGGGGTGGGAACTTATAAACTTAAATGCGCTACCTTTGCGCCTCATTTTTAACTTTTCATGGATCGTAACCAGGTTATAGGATTTTCACTTTTAGCGGTATTGTTGATTGGATATTTGATGTACAATCAGCATGCACAAACTGTATATTTTGAACAGAAACGGGCTGATTCTGTAGCTTATGCCAAATTACACCCTGTTCCAAAGGTAGACAGCACCATTGCAAAAACAACAACGTCTACAGGTACCGTTGCTGCAACTGTTGACTCAAACACAGAAGCGCTCAAAAAGACTCAGCCTGCCTCTTATTACGGTGAGGCAAAACCTGTGACTCTTGAAAATAAAAAGCTATCACTGCAGTTTTCCACCAAGGGAGCATTCCCTGTGGCGGCGCAGTTGAAGGATTACAAGACATCGGACATGAAGCCGCTGTATATGTTTAACGGCGAGCACAACCAGTTGAGCATTACACTGCCTGTGGACCAGGGTAAGTCGTCGGCAGCCCTTTATTATACGGCCGTGACCAAGGATGAGCCGAACGGTGATAAGAGTGTGGATTTTGAGGCCGATCTTGGTGCTGGTAAAAAGCTGGAAATAATATATACACTGCCGGCAGATGACTATATGATGCGGTGCAATGTGGTGCTGACGGGCATGCAGGCCGCAGCAGTGAAGCTGAAGTGGGACGTGTATGGTCTGCATACCGAAAAAGACATGGCCAATGAGCGCATGAGCACGCAGCTTTATTACCACACTAAGAGCAATGATAATGACTACTTCACGGTGCGTAATGAGGAGAAAAAGGTGCCTGTGGAAGGCACGCCGGTATGGCTGGGTATGCGCAAGCAGTACTTCAGCACGGTGCTGATAAATGATGACGGATTCAGTAAAATGGAGTCCAGGTTTTTGTCGAAAGCGGATGACAGTAATGTAGCTGCGCAGAACCTGAGCGAAATGCAGCTGCCGCTGAAAGCCAACGGCGCCAACCTTACCGCCAACCTGCGCTGGTATATAGGGCCTAATGATTACCACACTCTGCAGAACTACAAGATAGGTATGGAAGATATGGTGCCGCTGGGTATAGGCATTATGGCATTTGTAAAATACGTAAATAAGTTTGCCCTTGTTCCTATCTTTTATTTCCTGTATGACCATGTGGGGAACCTGGCGCTGGTGATCATGCTGATGACCATTATTGTGCGCCTGGTGCTGTCGTTCTTTACGTACAAGAGTTACCTGTCGAGTGCGAAAATGCGGGTAATGAAGCCGGAGCTGGATGAGCTGCGGCTGAAATGCGGCGATGACAAACAAAAATTCAGTATGGAGCAGATGAAGCTGTACAAGAGCGCCGGGGTGAACCCGCTGGGTGGTTGTCTGCCAATGCTGTTCCAGTTGCCGATTTTGCTGTCCATGTATTATATGTTCCCGTCGTTCATTGAGTTCAGGCAAAAGAGCTTTCTGTGGTGCCATGATCTTTCTACTTACGATAGCATATTCAATTTTGGGTTTAATATACCTATGTATGGCGACCACGTGAGTCTGTTCACGCTGATGATGACGGCATCTAGTTTGTTCCTGGCGCTGTATAACCGGAATATGACCCCGCAGGATCCGAATAACCCGATGATGAAGTATATGCCATTCATCTTCCCGGTCATACTGATGGGTGTGTTTAATAAGATGGCAGCGGCCCTTACGTTCTACTACACCTTCTCGAACCTGATGAGCATTGCCCAGCAATTCGTAATTCAGAAATATTTTATTGACGAAAAGGCTATTCATGCGCAACTGCAGGAAAATAAGAACAAACCTGCAACCCCATCGAAATGGGCCCAGAAACTGGAAGAAATACAAAAGGCACAGGCGCAGAAAGCTAAACCACAGCCAAGGACGAATAAAAAGTAGAAAGTAGGGAGTAGTAAGTGGATAACTGAAAAATAATAAACAAATATTAGGATAATAGAAAAGCGGATAAAGGGCAAACGGTAAAAAACAGTTGCAATCTGGATTTTGAGGTGATCATTGGAACAATGCAATATCTATCCGGCTAATCCGTTATTTCTTTACATTTGACTTTTATACTTTAACAATGACATATTCCAGGCGTATTAATATACTGATCACCGTTTTTACATGCTGTACCCTTATCGCTAATGCACAAAACAAGCCGATTGGTTACTGGCGGTCACACCTTCCCTATAATGTAGCTTTGGGCGTTGCAACAGACGGAAAATCATTAATTACCATCTGCAGCCAGGCATTCTTTACTTTGGACGGAACAAATTCTTCTGCCGTTCCCGAGACCTATAGTAAGGTAGAAGGCATGTCGGATATTGGAATGAAATGTGTGGCATACGACAAAACCACCTCTACCTCGATCCTGGTTTATACAAACGGGAACATAGACCTGTTCAAAGAAAAAGAAAATACTTTTTATAACATTCCTGATCTGAAAATAAAATCCATTTCAGGTGATAAGACCGTGAATATGGCTTATGCTGAAAACGGGATTGCCTACCTGAGTACCTCAGTGGGGATATTGGTGATTGATCTTACATCGCACAACGTTATTGAAACCTACCAGTTCAATGTCAATAACCAAAATGTTCCGGTTACAGGGTTTGCAGGTAATGGCACCTATTTCTATGCAATTGCTAAAACCGGGTTGTACCGTGCAGACAAGAACAACCCGCAACTTCAAAACTTCCAGGTCTGGCAGTTGATGGATACTATTACAAGTTTCACCAGCATTGCCAGTTTCAACAACCAATTGTTTATTGCCACACCGCAGTCTGTGTATACAGTTATTAACGATACCCTTCATTTAGTATATACCTGTTCTGCTGCAAATGGCAGTTTGATACAGCGCATTGATCCGGGTACCAATGGCATATTAATCAGTGAATTTTATCCGAATATTTTCTATGGCAGGGTAAAAGCCATGAACTCCGGCTATCTGATTACAGATTCATTTACAGCCGGCCATCCGATGCAGGCGGTTCAATTAAGTGACGGAACTATCTGGATCGCTGATAATTACTATGGCCTGGGTCAGCTTATTTTGGGAGGTTTGCCGGCATTTCATATTCCGGCCGGCCCTTCAGGCCCTTATTCTTATGATATTTACGCTTACAATAAAGACCTTTGGATTGCTCACGGAGGGTTTAATGATAACCTGTATGCTACGCCCTATTATGACGGCGTTTCTAATTTTCATGATGAAAAATGGACTGCATACAAACATTATATCTACCATCCTTTTGATACCGTAGACGCCTTTGTGGCCATAGCAAAAGATCAAACAAACGGAACATTGTATCTGGGTTCCTACCTGAACGGCTTATTTACTCTTAATCCTGATGGCTCCTTCGAAATACTCAACCAATACTCAATTTTCGATTCCAGTTCATCCTATTTCGGAAATAATCAACGGCAGATAGTCTCTCTTGCACTCGATAAGGATAACAACCTTTGGGTGACAGAACTTGGCGCAAAACACCAGTTGTATGAAAAGAATAAATCGGATGGTTCCTGGCACAGGTTCAGGATCCCTGAAAATATCAACGGTGGACCAATTGCTATTGACGATTTCGGGCAGGTATGGTTTGTTTCGTATACAGGAGGTGTTATCTGTTTTAACCCGGGCATACCAATTACAGACTCCGCTCAACTCACCTATTATCATTTTGTTACCGGTGTCGGAACCGGGAATTTACCCAGTAACAAGGTTACCTGTATCGCAAAAGACAATAGCAACAGCATCTGGATTGGCACTGATGACGGAATAGGGATAATCAGCAATTGCAGCATCACACCGGGTATGACCGCACCATGTGATGCACAGATCCCGATTGTTCAGTATGACCAGTTTGCCGGTTATCTTTTTGCAGGTAATGTAATCAGGAGTATTGCGGTAGACGGGGCCAACCGCAAATGGGTCGGTACAGATGACGGCATCTGGCTTTTATCTCCGAATGCCCAGAAAATCATTTACAGGTTTACTTCGGATAACAGTCCGTTACCTTCGAACCTGATTAAGAAAATAACCGTGGATAAAGTGACAGGCGATGTGTATATAGGAACAGAAAACGGACTTATTTCTTACCGGAGCACAGCTACTGACGGTACCCTGCCTAACCAGGGAATGGAAATATTTCCAAACCCTGTAACCAGCGGATATAATGGAACCATTGGTATAAAAGGGCTGCCCGCCAATGCTGATGTGCGCATTACAGATATTGACGGGCAGCTTGTTTATAAAACCACCGCTCTTGGTGGTCAGGCAGTATGGAATGGCATAGATTATAAAGGCCACAGGCCACAAACCGGTGTATATCTGGTATTCGTGACCAACAGTGATGGCGGCCAGATCAGCACAGGCAAAATAGTGTTCATGCAATAAATATGCTATCGAAAACAAACGGTATAGTATTACGCTCCGTAAAGTATGGCGATACCAGTTTGGTTACAACAATATTTACTTCGGTTTTCGGCATACAAACCTACATGCTACAGGGAGTCCGCAGCTCAAAGGCCGGTAAAAACCGCGCAGGCTCCTTTCAGCCGGGCGTATTACTGGAACTGGTAGTATACGAACAGCCTAATAAAAATATGCAGCGCATCCGTGAATTCCAGGCTGCCTGTATTTATACCACACTGAATGAAAATGTGATAAAAAACAGTGTAGCGCTCTTCTCGGTAGAGTTATTGCTGCGCCTGCTGCCGGAACATGCTCCTCTTCCTGTACTGTTTGATTTTGTTTATGATTATTTTACCCGGCTCGATAAAATGCCGGTTAACCAGGTCGCGAACTTCCCTTTGTATTTTATTATTCATTGCAGCCGGATATCCGGTTATGAATTAAAGGGCGCTTATAGCAGTAATACACCACACCTCGACCTGCATGAAGGAGGCTTTACGGATGTGGCCCCGGTTGCGCCGCCTTATATGCCTGATGAAGACGCAAAAATGATGGGCCTGCTGCAGCAGGCAGATGATTATGAATCACTGGACCTTATACAGATGAATGCGGATATGCGTGTGCGGCTGATTGACTGGTACATCACCTTTTTGCAACAGCATACACAACATATGGGCAACATCAGGTCATTGGCGGTGCTGAGAGCGATATTACACTAATCACTGAAACAAGTACTCCGCTTGTTCTATACTCTCCGGTTTCCCTACATCAATAAATAAATTTCCTGTATGGTTGTAGCCTTTTATGATCCGTGTTTTTGCAAGGTGGAGGTAAAGGTCAACAAGAGAAAATTTACCTTCAAAAGGATTTTCTGAAATAACTGCCGGAGTTAATACCTGTATGCCGCTGAATGCGAAAGGATGTAAAGGTGAAGTATTGCGCGATATTCGTTCCTCCTGTGTTTTATTATTTCTCCATCCGCATAAGTTCATGCTTTCATCGAAAAGAAAATGGCGCGATGAATCTCTATTCATGACTGCCAGGGTAGCCACGCTATCCGTGTCAGTACAAGCTTCGGTCATTTTTCCAAGATCAAGGTTAGTGAGTATATCTACATTCATGACCACAAATAATGATTCACCGGCAAAGAAGGACGCTGCTTTTATCAATCCGCCACCAGTTTCCAAAACTTCTTTACGTTCATCGGAAATAGTGATTTCACTGCCAAAGCCATCATTATCTCTTAAAACCTCTTCTATTTTATCAGCGAAATGGTGTACGTTAATAATGACATCGTAAATACCAAAACGCTGCAGGTAGCGGATGTTGTGCTCCAGCAACGTTTTATTATTCACCTCCACCAGCGCCTTTGGGCTATGGTCTGTAAATGGTTTCATGCGGGTTCCTAAACCGGCAGCAAATAGCATAGCCTTCATCATGTAAATTTATCAGGTAACAATCATATTTCAGCGCCAGGCGGTATTTTTCTAAATGCATATGGAATTTCCTTTAATCATTAAGCGATGTATTTTTGCACTACAAAATATTTAAAATAATCCAGTCCCATAAAAAAGTGATATTTTAGCCGGAATTTAAATACTTATGAGTAGTAGCCGACACCGGAGCAGGAAATCGCCGACAAAAGTAAACAAGCTGACTAGAAACAACAATATTCAGCTTTTTAAACTTATTGACCCAATAATCCAGAGTGTACTTTTTATTGTTTTCCTGTATTGCCTGGATTCCCAAAGCCATTTTTCTTACCGGACTATTATGCTGATTACTATTGCATGGCAGCTACTCAGCGCCTTTGTCAATTTTATTATCAACGACCCGAAACAGCTCAAACTACAGAGGGCAAGCTACCTGGTGGTAATTGCGCTATTCCTCGTGGTTTACTTCTATTTTGAAAGAAATACAATCGAAACTATGATCCCGCTTGACCAGGGGTTAAAGCCAACTATTCCCTTAAAACAGGTAATACTTATGTCCATAGCTATGATCATTGCATTTTGGTATAATGTTATTTGCTACCGGGAGATCCGAACAATAATGGGAGGCGTTATTAACAGGGGCAGAGGTAACTAAAAGGCGCTTCAGTAAAAAATACAATCCAAACATCTGGGATACCTGTTGATCGGGTATTTTTAAAGTAGGGTTACAATAACCTGCTCTCCGATGTTTTATCGGATTGTAGCATTACATTTGCTGCAAATTTTAATTATTTATGTCATTACTGATAATAGGAACAATGGCTTTCGATGCGCTCGAAACACCTTTTGGCAAGGTAGACAGGATCATAGGTGGTTCGGGTACCTATGCGGCATGGTCGGCTTCAAATTTTGTAAAAACCATTAATGCGGTCTCGATAGTTGGCGGAGATTTTCCACAGGAAGAGGTTAAAGCCCTTGAAGAAAGGGGGGTAGATTTTGACGGCGTAGAAGTGGTGCAGGATGGTAAAAGCTTCTTCTGGAGCGGCCGTTACCACCTGGATATGAATACCCGAGACACGCTGGTTACCGATCTGAACGTTTTATTGCAGTTCGACCCGAAATTACCGGCCAAATACCGGGAGCCTGAATTTGTTATGCTGGGTAACCTGGCTCCGGCTGTACAGATAAGCGTATTGAATCAATTGCAAAAACGCCCGAAACTTATTATAGCCGACACCATGAACTTCTGGATGGATAATACCATGGAAGACCTGAAGAAAATGCTGGGCATGGTGGACCTGCTAATGGTCAACGACAGCGAAGCCCGTCAGCTAAGCGGGGAATATTCCATTGTAAAAGCAGCAAAAAAGATACAGGCCATGGGGCCCAAATACGTGGTAATAAAGAAAGGTGAACATGGCGCGCTGCTCTTTTATGAAAACCGGATTTTTTCGGCGCCGGCATTGCCGCTTGAAGATGTATTCGACCCCACGGGCGCCGGCGATACTTTCGCAGGTGGTTTTATAGGCTACCTGGCACGCATTAATGATACATCGTTTGAGAGCATGAAGGCGGCGGTTATTATTGGCTCGGCGATGGCATCGTATTGTGTGGAAAAATTTGGTCCTACCCGGCTGAAGGAATTAACCGCTGTTGATATTGATAACAGGGTAAGTGAATTTGTGGCATTGGCTAATTTTGAGATAAGGTAATTCAGTTGGCAGTTGACAGTTTGCCCGTGGAGTTCAATGGGATAAGTTGCTAAAACGCAAACCGGCCGTTTGAATTGCTTCAGGGACGACCGGCATAAGATGGGGCAAAGATAAAGAAACTAATTAAGAAGAACAACTATTTAAACGTTTTTTTATCAATATGAGATATAGTGCGTTTGAAAACACAATGTCAACAGAAAGAATGTCTCGTTATCTCACTGCATGCAGAGGAGATACCAGGAAGGCGATGACTTTGTATAGACTAAATCTTAGGTTATCAGAGGAATTATTTACGGTAATCGGTTGTTTTGAAGTAGCCTTACGGAATTCGATCGACCGGCATTACTTATCTTCTTTAGGGAATGATTGGCTAAAACAGTCGGCAATTGCCGGTGGTATATTTGATAATCCGCGTAGCAAAGTGGCCGCTGATACTATAAACGACTTGGTAAACAAACTCAACAACTATTATTCTCACTCAAAATTAGTATCTGAATTGGGATTTGGTTTTTGGCGGTATTTATTTTCGCCTTTTCAATTTAGAGCAGCTGGGCAATCTCTCATTGCAATATTTCCATCAAGGCCATTTAGTACACCAACGGTACAATACAATGCCTCTTTTGTTTTTAATGAATTAGCCTGCATAAACAAATTACGTAACAGGCTTGCACACCATGAACCAGTTTGCTTCATACCTATGCAACCGGTTAAAGACACTACCTTTGCACGCCAGAATTATTCTTTAATCAGACAATTATTTCAATGGATGAGTATAGACGAAGCAGCATTATTGTATGGGTTAGACCATATAAACAATGTCTGTAACCAGATTGATGCTTTGTAAAATTATCTCTTAATCGCAGCGCCAACTAAAATTAATAAACACATGACAATAACCCCCGGAGAAATAAAGACCGCACAGCTACACGCCTACTTGCTGGGCGCTATTGCTCCGCGCCCTATATGTTTTGCCAGTACTATAGATAGTGATGGGAATCCAAACCTGTCGCCGTTTAGTTTCTTCAATGTTTTCGGTAGCAAGCCGCCGATACTTATTTTTTCGCCGGCGCGCAGGGTGAGGGATAATACGATTAAGCACAGCCTGGAGAATGTTTTTGCAAACAAAGAAGTGGTGATCAATATGGTAAACTATGCCATGGTGCACCAGGCAAGCCTGGCAAGTTGTGAATATCCCAAGGGCGTCAATGAGTTTGTGAAGGCGGGGTTTACTCCCATAAAATCCGATATTGTAAAGCCTTTCCGGGTGAAGGAATCACCGGCGCAACTGGAGTGCAAGGTGCTGCAGGTAATTGAAACCGGCCATGAGGGCGGCGCAGGTAACCTCGTTATATGTGAGGTACTGTGCATGCACATTGACGACAATGTGCTGGATGCTAATGGTAAAATAGACCCGCATAAAATAGACCTGGTGGCCCGCATGGGCGCCGATCATTATTGCAGGGCATCGGGCAGTGCGGTGTTTGATGTGCATAAGCCCAACATGGAACTGGGGATAGGTGTAGATGCATTACCCATGTACATACGGCATAGCAATGTACTTACAGGTAATGATCTGGGAATATTGGGTAACTGCACGGCAATACCTGCAGTGAGTGAAATGTTCTACGATGAGCGGCTGGTTGATATTTTGAAATCTTCGAGCCATGATGAGGATGCGAAGAAAGAAGGTCTGCATGCATATGCGCATGAGTTGCTGCGGGCAGGGGCGATAGATAAGGCGTGGCAGGTCTTGCTGGCGGGGGAGTAGTTTAACAGGTCCGTAGTTTATATATGTGTTTCCGCAATTCATTTTCAACCCCGACGGCAATGTCATAAAGTTAAGCAAGTCCAAAGGGCTTTCCCGTGAATAGCCGTGGGTACAACCCACGGTAAAACAACAACATGGGCCAACCCTGAAAGGGTTTTCCGTGGTGTGGGATATGCTGAAGATGCTTAACTAAATTACATTGTCTTTAGGTCAGGGCTACTGGGTAACGTGGATAGCCAATGCTGATTTGGCGAGCTTAAAAACGTAACGTGGTATTCTAAAACAATCATAAAAATTGCGCCCCTGCCTGCCGGCAGGCAGGTTTGCGTGAAACAAATTCGCGCTGAATTATACCGCGCGAAGAATGCTATTTTTGCGGAGTGAAGTTCATTACGCGTATTATTGACGTGCTGTTGTATACCAGTTTATTCACCGCCTGCTGTGCCACCGGATTGTGTATGGCTACAGAACGGCTTGTGGATATGGCTTCGCCACCACTCAACAACCCGCTGCACCTGCTGGTGTTTGGCAGTACATTGGTTGTATATAATACACCCCGCCTGATACGCAGACCTTACGGAATAATCAGGACGCAACAAATAAACAGGCCGTGGTTTTATGTTTTTTTCTACACCGGCCTGGCATTGACCGGGCTTGCCCTGCCCGGACTTTCGCGTCAGGTGATGGTAGCCGCAGGGTTGCTGGGGTTATTCGCATTCGCTTATTTTTTGCCTGTGCTTCCTTTCAAAAATAAGAAACGGCTGCGTGATGTGGGCGGGTTGAAAATAACAGTACTGGCCGGGGTTTGGACCACCGCGACCTCCATTCTGCCTATGATTTATCATCAAAAAAATTCAGGCGATTATCCGTATGAAATACTCCTGAGATTTGTGTTTATTTTTACCCTTTGTATAGTCTTTGATATACGAGATATGCAAGCTGACATGCGGAATAATATCCGGACACTGCCGCATAGAATGGGTATTGAAAACAGCTACAGGCTCATCAATATTACGCTTGGCTTGTTTGCCCTGCTAAGCATCATACAGTATTTCAGATATTACCTGGCACTGCGGCTGGCAGGGGCATTGCTCACAGTGGTCATTACCTGGATAGTGGTAACTTACTTAAGAAAAAAGCCTGCAGACAGGGCCTACATTATCCTGGCAGACGGGATGATGCTGATGTATTCGATACTTGTTTTATTAAACTAACAAACGCCTGCGTTGGCGGGCGTCTGTTAGTTTTAGATGTTTCAATATGATTAATGCAAATGGCGGAAGATATTCGGATTTGACAAGATCGCAGTACCGATGAATGCGATGTAGAAAATGAGAATAAGTAAGTAAAGAGACGAAAGGATAGTACCAATGATGGCACAAATCCTGCCCGCTTTCAGATTATTGAAAGATGAAGCAGCATACCTTCCCGGCTCAATATTATACCGTACCATATCTTTTTTGGCGAGTACCAGCGCAATGATACCGCACACAATGCCTACTATACCGTAGCAGAAACAGCCAACAATGGATATGATGCCAAGTACCAGCACAGCGGTACCATTAGGCAGGTTTTCCTTCTGACTATCGTTGAAAATATTTGGTTGATTTGTGGACTGGTTTTCCATTAGTAAAATATTTTGTTTTGGTAGATTTTGTAAATATAAAAAGCCAATGTGATAAATGCAACTGAAAATTGAAGAAAAACAAGAATTCTCGCCCCCTTATTGAATTTAAATACCAAATGCAGGATGAAAAACAGGAGAAGCGCGATCATAGGCATGGTAGCAGGATGTAATTCAAGGCTGTTTCTGAGATCGCCCTTCAGTAAGCACACAAAACTGCGTTGCATACCACAGCCGGGGCAATCAATGTGAAAGAGCGCCCTGGATGGACAAGGAAGCTGATGCCGTTCTAAAAAAGTAATAAGGCTCATTTCGGGCAATAAATAATTGATGTTATCAGGGGCAAATATATTTAATAAAAAATGCCCCGGATGAAAGGGGCATTTAATTTTGAACAGTAAGTGAAAAAATCATTGTTTTATAACCGGAATAATCTGTCTTGTACCATCTTTTTCTAACACTACCTGGTATAGGCCGGTAGCCCAGTTGCCGGAGTTAATACTTACCGGAGCCCCATTTATAGTAATTTGTTCATTAACTAAATTACGGCCACTGAAGTCATAAACCTGTATTGAGTAAGTGCCTGTATTATCAGTCTGAAGGTTAAAGCTATTGGTAAAAGGATTTGGATAGGCATTGATGGTCATACCATTAGCTATGGTTGCAATTGATGTAGTAGCGCTTGGCCACTCATTAATTACAACATGGTTGGTATTCCATACATCGCCTGCATCAGCGCCTGTATTGTTATTGACAAAATTAGCTGCACCCCAAAAAGAAATAGACCCTGTGCCGGTAACCGGTGCAGTCCATGAGAAGGATTCGGAGAAGGAACCACCGCTTAATGTTTGAGTGCTGCTTTGCTCCATACAGGTAAGTTGTGTATAGGTTCCCGGAACAGTTCTTTGAGTTCCGGCTGGCAGCCCTGTGGCAGCCCAGGTACCTGCGTCGGCATTTGAAGTGGCTGAGGCAGTTCCTTTAAGTGCGTTCAGCTGAAAACCGAAATGTGTATTGGTGGTTCCGGTGGCAGTTCCGGTGATTTTTACTGTATAGGTTAATCCTCCTTTGTAGTGTGTAGTTGGTACGCCTGCTGAATCCAGTTCGATAGCAACACCAAGGCTGGTGGTTGCAGATGTATTATGGCATGCCGATCCTGTAGCGGAACAACCGGTAGGATTCGCAAAGGAACCAGTCCCCATTGCTTCAGCGCCTGTACAATCATATCCACTACGTGCAGGTCCCAGGTGATAACTGCTTATTGCCAAGGATCCCAGCCCTGTTATAGCAGTAAATAGTAAAATTTTTTTCTTCATTTTTAATATATTTTATACTGTTAATTATTTGACTTTTAAAGTTTTGTGAAAAACAAATGTAGGTACTTTTAAAAATAGAAACAAAATTATGACGAATATCATAGGAATTCTGGGGTAAATAGACGATTTGGGTATATTATAATATGTTGGTAAAACAAAACAACCTGAACCCACTATAGCCAGGAGTTCAGGTTGCCTGGTAATGTGTTATTATTTCTTGTTTAGTTCTTTAGCACAGGAATCAACTGAAATTTACCCTCGTTTTTAATAACCACATGGTATAAACCAGGTGCCCAGTTGCCTGAATTAAAAGATAGCTGGTTGTTGCCGGCCAGATCTTTTATTTGTGATGCAATTAGTTTACCATCAATGCTATATACATGGATATCATAGTTTCCGGCAGGAGCATTATCAAAACTCAAAGTAAGGCTGCCAGCAAACGGGTTTGGATAAGCAAGCGCTGAGAAGGAATTGGAGATTGTATTCAATAAAGTCTTATCCACTTCTTCATTAATTACAATGTGGCTTAGATTCCATTTATCACCTGCATCGTTATTGCCGTTGTTATTTACCGCATTCATTACCCCCCAAATGGATACTGTACCAGTGCCCGCAACGGGAGCAACCCAGGTAAATGAATCAGCATATACAGTGCCTGTTCCACCAGTACCCGATGCAGGAGATAATTGTGTGCTTTGTTCTACTAAATTAACCACGTAATTGCCTGCGGAATTTGCTTTATAACGGACACCGGCATGCAAACCTGTTGACTGCAGAGTACCTGCATTTACAGGAGTAGTAACAGCAGAAGATCCTTTAATAGCTCCCACCTGGAATCCGAATTTAGGCAGGTTATTGGCAGTTGTATTTATTCCTTTTATCTTAATGGTATAGGTGGAATCTGCTATGTAGTTAGTGACAGGAACTCCGGCTGAATCTAATTCAACTGAAACGTTAATACCTGCTGTCGCGCTCAATCCATGACATCCTCCACCGCAGCCGGTGGGGTTACTAAGGCCGGTTTCTGCACCTGTACAGTCATACCCATTATTGGCAGGGCCCGAACGGTAGCTGCTAAGAATTAAAAATCCAATGCCTGTAATGGCAGTAAAAAGTAAAATTTTCTTCATTTTTTTATTTTATTTTAGGTTATACTGTTGATATTTAATGATTTATGAAAAATCAAATGTAGCTACTTTTAATTATTTCCACAAAAAGATTGGGTGCCAGTTTGTGAGAAATTTAGTTTTCAGGTGTATTAAAAGGTGGTGCCCCTTATCTTTGCGGCTTTATGGGACATAAGAAACTGATACGTTTCAGGGCTATTGACAATTACAGTAATGTGCTGCAGTATCCTGAAAATATGAAGGGCAACTGGGGGGCATTTTTTAAGAATGAAAACCCGATAACACTGGAACTGGCATGCGGCAAGGGTGAATATAGCGTAAACCTGGGCAGGGAACACAAAGACATGAACTTTATAGGTATAGACATAAAGGGCAATCGCATTTACAATGGCGCAAAGACTGCCCTCACTGAAGGGCTGACAAATGTTGCGTTTTTACGGGTTCAGATAGGCCAGCTGACACAATATTTCACTAAGGACGAAGTAGCAGAAATCTGGATCATTTTCCCTGATCCTTTTTTGAAGAAGGAGAAGAACAGGCTTACCCATCCGCGCTTTTTGTACCTCTACCAGGAGATGCTTAAGCCAGGCGCCACGATCAATCTAAAAACAGACTCGAAGGAATTGTATGATTTTACACTGGAAACTATTGCGGAGCAGGGGTGTACCGTTCGTGAGTACATAGCTGACATATATGGCCAGGGCAAGGCAACCGGGCCACTCGCAATAAAAACGTTCTACGAAAATATGCACCTTGCGGAAGGGCGCACCATATATTTTATTTCTTTTTCGCTGCCCCCGACTCCGATCAAACTGACAGGCCGTTTTGAAGCACGGCTGCACGAAGAGCAACAGGGGATTTAATAATATTGTTTACGGTGTGTGCACAGTTATCAATACTTTTGACACGGCTACGTATAAAATTTGAAAGAAGGTATAGATTACTATTTATTGCCCGACGGATTGCTGGTATTTAATGCTGCCTGTCTGCTGGCGCGCGGGTTTTGCTGCGGCAACGGATGTTTGTATTGCCCGTTTGAATATGCAGGTGTGCCAGAGCCGCGAAGGGGAGCGTTATTGAACATGCAGGTGAACAATGAAAAAGGAACAAAAAACTAAAGGTAGTACATCGGACAGAAAGAGGCACGACACTATAAGCCTGTATGATGCTATCTATGATGTAGTGCGGCTGGTGCCACGTGGGCGTGTTACCAGTTATGGGGCTGTTGCGGCAGCCATTGGTGCAAGATCGGGAGCAAGAGTAGTAGGGTATGCAATGAACCTGAGCCATGGGGCCAGGCCGAAAGTGCCTGCACACCGGGTAGTGAACCGTATTGGAATGCTGACCGGCAAACACCACTTTTCGCCTCCTGAACAAATGCAGCAATTATTGGAAAAAGAAGGAATAAAAGTGGAAGCGGACAAAGTCGTGGATTTTGATAAATTATTCTGGGACCCTATGGAGGAACTTGTTATTTAATGTTTGTTTTTGGTATGTCATATCTTTTTTATAGTATTGGAATGAATTTTGTTGCAATTTATTAAACAAATGGAATCGTTATCGTTTAACTTATGAAACCCCGTGAAAAGGTAGTTGGTGTATTGATGGTGATGATCCTGATTGCATCGTGCGAGCATAAAAAGCAAAAAAAGGCCAGTCCAACCGGATTTTCGGATCAGTTGTTTACTGAGCAATTGCAGACGATGTTAAAGCCGGCAGATACAGCAAAAATAATAGGGTTTATGTCAGTACAAGCGGCTGTGCGGCTTACTTACCAACTTGATGGTTATGAGCCCATTTGGGTAAAGATCAATTTCAAACCAACCGAGGCATCAGGTAAACTTTTAGATGAGATTGAAGACCTGCGCTGGGATGGTTTGGATCCGGAGCGATACAACCTTACAGCTATACGGAAGTTGAAAATAAAGCTGGATACCAACAAGACAAACAGCGTAAAGGATGCGATCGTATTTGATACCATGCTAACCCATAGCTACCTTGCCGCATCTAAAGACCTGCTGCTGGGATTAGTGCAACCCGGGAACGCTGACTCTCTTTGGTTTCACACTAATGATACGCTATGGAGTGTATCGCAAATACTGGCTGATACAAGCGGTAAGTACCATTCACTGAATGATTACAGAAGCGAATTACCCACCTACTCTTTATTACGCAATGAGTATAAGCATTATTACGAACTTATTAAGGATACGCTATTAAACAAATCAATTGCCAAACTTGACGGTGTAAAAAATCCGGACAGTGTAATGATGGCTACTATCTATTCAATCATCAAAACGGAGCTGCCCTGGGTTACTCCGGTACCAAATGATTCGGAAAGCGAAGAGTACCAAATGCTGACAGCCTACCAGGGATATGCGGGGGTGAAGCAAACAGGGAAGCCAGACAGCAGTACATTAGCAAGCCTGAGGATACCTGCAGATTCTTTCCTGAAAAAAATAAGCGCCAATATGGAGCGTATCCGATGGATGCAAAAGGAATTCGGGAAACTGTACCTGATAGTAGATGTGCCCCTTATGGAACTTTTCCTGAAGCGGGATGGTGCAAACGCTGTACACATGCGTGTGGTTGTGGGTCGCAGGGAGCGCCAGACGCCATCATTGAACGCTAATATGGCAAATGTGGTTATTAACCCTTCGTGGGGGGTGCCACCTACAATTCTGAAGAAAGATGTTTTGCCCGGCCTTGTTAAAAGCGGAAAGAAATACCTTAGCAGGAAAGGGCTGAAAGCCTATGACAATGATGGAAATGCAGTGGATCCGTCTTTTATTAATGCGCATAATTACAGAAGATATACCTATAAACAGGCCCCCGGAGATGATAATTCACTGGGGTATGTAAAATTCAATTTTCCGAATCACTGGGATGTGTATATGCATGATACACCTCACAGGGGTGATTTTGTGAAAAGAGACAGATTCCTCAGCTCGGGATGTGTGCGTGTGCAGCGGCCAAAAGAAATGGCGGTGTACATATTGTCGGAGCTGGAGAAAATGACTTTTACGATGGGGAAACTGGACTCAATGATCAGGACCCACAAAACCAGGTGGGAGATCCTGAAAAATAAGATACCTGTTCATATTGCCTACCTGACAGCATTTGAAGATACTACAGGAACGCATATACAGTTTGTCCGCGACATTTATCACCGCGATGGAAAGCTCATATCTTTACTGAACTGATACAGGCATGGTTTTTATACTGTCAACTATACCATTGTGAATGTACTGGATAACCCGGATACCAGGTTTAACGGGTTGACCAGCAGCAAGAACATTTGCATAAAGGGGGTTTTCAGGCAGGTACTCTACCTTTCTATTGAGCCAGTAAGAGGTTTTTAGGTATTTATATTCGGGATAGTAGATGAATAGGCAGGTGCCGTCTTTAATGGCATTGATAATAGGTAAAGAAAGATTTGAAGGCACTGCGGGGCAACCCCAGCTGCGGCCAAGGCGATCCTGCCTGTTGATGAAATTTTCACAGACGTAATCGGCTCCGTGGACAACTATACCACGGTCGAATGCAGCATCATTAAAACCCTGGTCCAGACCATTCAGGCGGAGGGAAGTGCCATGCTCGCCCTGATACGTTTCGCCGGTAACATAAAAACCAAGACTGCTTTTATGAGTACTTTCCTGGTTGGAGAATGACAGCGCACCATCATTGCCGGATCCCTGACCATGTGCTACATAAGTATTGAACAACACCTTATGAGTAACCAGGTTTATGATCCATAACCTTTTCATGGCAGAAGGGAGGCTGAAATCACAAACTGAAATTACCCCTTTGTCTGAATTCAGCTTGCCGGCGGTGCGGAGGTTAATATAACCACGGTATGCTTTTTCAAACACCTCATAAGAAAGGGGGTGCTTTCCAAAATCTACCTGGTTGTATAAAGTGGAAATGTAATTTTCAACTTTTTTCTCTTCACCCGGCCCGGAATGCGAGCCGTCTGCTAAAGCTGATATAGAAAGGGTTATGGTAAGAATGGCACTCAGGCACACAATCATTTTCTTCATACTCCTACTTTTTTTAATTTTCAGTTAATAAAATTGGGTGGGTTTTCTCAAAAGTACGACATATTTATGATAAACAGTATAGTGTAATTAGGTTAACGATAATTTAACTAAATGATGACAAAGGGCTTTTGGCTGTATCCAGTATCCAGTTGGCAGTTGCCTGTGTAGTGTGGCCGGTGTTTCGCAGGGCAACAAGTCAGTTGGCAGTTAGCGGTTCCCATTTGGCAGTTGCCTGTGTAGTGTGGCCGGTGTTTCGCAGGGCAACAAGTCAGTTGGCAGTTAGCGGTTCCCATTTGGCAGTTGCCTGTGTGGTGTAGCCGGTGTTTCGCAGGGGAACATTCAGTTGGCAGTTAGCGGTTCCCATTTGGCAGTTGCCTGTGTGGCGGCAACCTGCCTATCGGCAGGCAATTCAGGGTACGGAAGCTGATGTTTACTGCCTTGTTTCATCTTTTATTGTTCCATTTAATTAAAGCACACTTTGTGAAATAATTTCGGCTTCAGTACCGTGATGGCCACCGAGTCATCTCCGAGAGACATCGGCGGAGACAGTTTCGTATTCATCGGCATTGCTGTTTTGTTTGCTACCTATTTTATTTAAATAAAAATAAATAAGAATTATTTAATTTGTGAATGTTTTTTTATCTGAACTAAGATTTATTGGCCTGCCTACGGCAGCCTGCCTGCCGGTGGGCAGGCTGTGTTTTATTTGGGATTGGAGTCTGAAGACTTCAACCAGATTAGTGGGCTGATGCAATATAAGGGCTTTGCGCAGTAGAGTCCCGAACGTACAAAGGAGTGACACAACGGACGCTGATAGTAGCAAACATGCCCAGACCCTAACAAATAATATTTACAATAAATTGTTTAAAATTCAAAAAAGAGTTAATTTGGTAAAAATTATGCCGTGTGAAAAGGAACAGTTACCTATTCCTGTTTATTTCTCTGTTTGCGTTATGTACTGAGGTGCAGGGGCAGACCGGTATAATTACTACCATAGCAGGGAGCGGGCCAACGGGTGTTTCGGGAGGGACGTTTAATATGGCGGGCAATGGCGGACCCGCTACTGCGGCTACTCTTGGTGAGCCGTGGGGTGTGGCTGCGGATGGGGCAGGGAATATTTATTATTCTGATCATTACTCTGCACGGATCATTAAAATCAGTCCGGCTGGTATCATTACGAATTTTGCGGGGACAGGTGCACCGGGGTATAGCGGAGATGGCGGGCCGGCTACAGCTGCCGCGCTGAGCGGGACTTTTGGGGTGGCTGCTGATCCGTACGGCAATGTATATATAGCCGGTGGATCGGGGAATGCGGTGATACGGAAGGTTAGTCCGTCGGGAATTATCACTACGGTAGCTGGAACGGGAGTCGCGGGTTACAGCGGGGATTACGGGCCGGCCACGGCGGCGAAGATAAACTATGCCTATGGTGTGGCAATAGACGGCGCCGGCAACATTTTTATTGCAGATCTGGGCAATAACCGCATACGCAAAGTAAACACATCGGGTATTATCACCACTTATGCGGGAAACGGGACTTTGGGTTTTGCAGGAGATGGTGGACCAGCAAACCTGGCGCTCCTGGATAACCCATATGGCGTAGCGGCAGATGCTGCGGGCAATGTGTATATAGCCGACATAGGAAATTACCGGATACGGAAAGTAAATACCGGAGGAGTTATCAGCACATTGGCGGGAAACGGAAGCGCCGTTTACGGTGGTGATGGCGGCATGGCTACTGCCGCGGGATTGCCGAATGTATGGGGCGTAGCGGTGGATGGTGTGGGTAATGTGTATATACCCGATCATACCTACCACCGGATACGGCTGATCAATACGGCGGGCTTTATTACCAGTTTTGCGGGTGATGGCACCAGTGGATTTTTCGGGGATGGGGGGCCATCTACTTCAGCTAAGATTACAGATCCGATAGGTGTTGGGGTGGATGGCGCGGGCAATGTATATATACCCGACCTGCATAATGCACGAATCAGGAAAGTGAGCGGGCATGACCATCCGCCTGTATTTCTCAGCGGCCATTCTTTGCATCTTACCATTTGCGGAAATACTACAGGTGACTCGGTGAATTCGTTGCTTTCGGTGCATGATTCTGACCTGTACCAACAGGAGCGGTGGAGTCTTATTTCGGGACCCTCGCATGGCGTGGCGGTGATGGCTGATACCCTGATTACCATGGGTGATACGCTGCATCCATCGGGACTTTTTTATTCACCTGCCAGCGGATATTCAGGCAATGATTCATTTAAGATAAGAATTACGGATGGTATAGCGTCGGATACGACAACGATATATGTTACTGTGCTGCCTGCACCCGGGCCTATAACGGGAAGTACTTTATTGTGTGCGGGGGTACCTTCCGCTTTTAGTAATACAATGACAGGAGGTGTATGGAGTTCTGCATCGCCCGGAATTGCGGCGATAGGGTCGCTGACAGGTATTGTGAACGGCCTCGCAACAGGAACTACCGTTTTAAGCTACACTCTGAGTTCGGGATGTGCTGCCATTGTGGTGGCTACGGTTAGTCCGTTACCGCCGGCAATAACCGGAAGCATGCTGGTATGCCAGGGACAGACAACGGCACTGGCAGATTCGATAACCGGGGGGACATGGGTGAGTACCAATACCGCGGTAGCAGTAACAGGATCGGCAACGGGTGTGGTAACAGGAATTGCAGCAGGTACCAGCCCGGTCACTTATACCACTCCGGGAGGATGTATCAGATCAGTAGTAGTTACGGTTAGTCCGTTGTCGCCCATAGTGCCGGGTAGTACGATCATTTGTTCGGGAAACTCTGTACTATTGACCGATAGCGCGAGCGGGGGAACATGGAGCAGTCCGGGTTATAGTTCGGTTGTTTCGGTGGGGTCATCATCAGGAATAGTTACCGGTGTGGGAGCAGGTGCAGCGATCATCAGCTATGTGATAGCCTCAACCGGCTGTACGGCAACTATGACGATGACTGTGAATACCAGTCCTGCGGGGATAGTTGGTGTGCCTCATGCATGCCTGGGTATAAGTTCGGCTTTGTATGATGCCACCAGTGGCGGGGTATGGTTATCAGTTTCGCCGGGAATTGCGACAGTGGGATCGTCGTCGGGGATGGTAACAGGGATAACTACCGGCATATCCATTATCAGCTATATGCTTCCTTCAGGGTGTGCAGCCTCTATGCCGGTGACAGTGGGTGTATCTCCATCGGCTATTACGGGTTTCCCCGGAATATGCATGTCGCATTCCACACTATTTAGCGATACTTTATCAGGAGGCAACTGGTCGGGCAGCAATTACCTGGTAGCTTATATTGACCCATCATCGGGTGTTGCTACAGGTATAACTTATGGAACAGCAACCATTACCTATACAATGTCAGGGGGGTGTTACAGGACATTAAATATTACAGTAAACCCTGTGCCGGCGTTGATAACCGGGGGGGCTCCTTTCTGCGCGGGATCAACGCTGCCGCTTTATGACGGAATAGCAGGCGGCATGTGGATTTCGGGGTCGCCGGGCATTGCTACTGTGGGCTCTTCGACTGGTATAGTGACGGGAGTTTCGGGGGGGAATTCAATAATTACGTATTCTATGGGGGCAGGTTGTGATGCTACCTTAACGGTAAGTGTATCGCCATTGCCTGCGCCTATAACCGGGATAACGCATACATGTGAAGGAGGAGGGACCTCAACACTCAGCGATGCTACTGCAGGCGGGGTGTGGAGTTCGGGATATAGCGGAACAGCAATTATAGGATCAGCTACGGGAGCGCTGACAGGCGTAACTGCAGGGGTTGTGGTTATCAGCTATACATCTGGTGCAGCACCAGGATGCTCAACAACTACTTTGATAACAGTAAATCCGATGCCTATGCCGGTTACAGGTACGGTGCTGGTTTGTCCAGGCTTGACTGATACGTTAATAGATTCGACCGGAGGCGGGATATGGGTGTCGGGAAATTCTACTATTGCCAGCGTTGGTTCGGTCACAGGCATTGTAACCGGGGTTGCGGGAGGAACAACGGGTATTACTTATCTGTTGCCTACCGGGTGCGGAACAAATATTATTGCCACCGTGAATCCGGCGCCAACTATTATTCTTGGTTTCAGTACTGTATGTGTGAGCGGGGTCATTACCCTAAGTGACGGTTCAACTGGCGGCACATGGTCGGGCGCCGGATTGGGGGGGATAGTATCGGTGGGGTCTTCGTCTGGTATTGTAACAGGAATATCGGGCGGGCCTGCTATCGTAACTTATACATTGCCTGCAGGTTGCTTTGCTACAAAAACGGTAACAGTAAATACCTCACCCGGCGCCATTGGTGGAATGCTGAAAGTATGCCAGGGGGCGACAACCAGCCTGACTGATCCTGCATCCGGGGGCGTGTGGAGTTCCGGGAGTCTGGGTATAGCCACAATTGGTTCAGCAACAGGTATTGTAACAGGGGTTTCTACAGGCATTGCGGGTATAACTTATTCGGCAGGAACAGGATGTTCTGCGACTGCCTGGATTACTGTAAATCCTTTGCCTGCTACTTTTACTGTATCCGGCGGGGGTAGTTATTGTTCAGGTGGATCGGGGATGCATATATTTTTGAGCGGTTCGAATACAGGTGTTTCCTATCAATTAATACTTGGAGGAACCGCTACAGGCACACCAATTGCAGGTACAGGGGGACCCATTGACTTTGGATTGCAAACACTGACAGGAACTTATACGGTAATTGCCACTACATCAGGCAGTGGCTGTACTCGTACCATGACCGGTAGTGCAGCGATCTCCATTAATCCTTTGCCGGGTTCTATTACGGGGCCGGGCGCTTTGTGCGTAGGCGCGCATATGACTGAAACTGATGGCGGAACAGGAACATGGACAAGCGGAACTACCTCTGTAGCCACTATTGGTTTGTCTACCGGGATTGTTACGGGCGTTTCTTTTGGTACTACACTGATTACCTATACATTATCTACCGGTTGTTCGGTTACAAGAATGATCACGGTAAGTACTACCCCGGTGGCTATCAGCGGCGGTCCCGGAATTTGCGTAGGAGCCCCTGCCACTCTGACAGACAGCATCAGCGGCGGGGTTTGGAACACGGCATCCGGTTTAATCAGTGTTGGTTCGGTCAGCGGAGTAGTGATGGGCGTTTCAACCGGTTTGGCTGTTATTACTTATTCATTAGGTACCGGTTGTACTACAACCACCACACTGACAGTGAGCCCTGCGCCGGCAGTGATAGCAGGAACGATGCAGGTGTGTGCCGGTAGCAATACAACACTGACTGATCCTGCTACAGGAGGTGTGTGGAGTTCTGGCACTCCGGGGATCGCTACGATTGGCTCAACGTCAGGGACAGTTAATGGGGTGAATGCGGGGACGACTATTGTCAGCTACACAGTTTCAACGGGATGCGCGGCAACAGCGATGATTACTGTAAATCCTTTACCGGCAAATATTTCAGGCGTCAATCATGTCTGCCCTGCATTAACTGCAACGCTTAGTGATGCAACGCCGGGAGGAAGCTGGAGCAGTCCGGCATTTTCCGGCATTGTAAGTGTAGGTTCAGCAAGTGGTGTGGTAACAGGTGTTTCCTCCGGAACGGCGATAATTACTTATACTTTACCAACGGGGTGTATGACCACTTCCGCTTTTACTGTAAATACAGTGCCTGCCGCTATAACAGGGGAGATGGAAACATGTATCGGATCATCTGCAAGTTTGCATGATGCAACAACAGGCGGTGTGTGGAGTTCAGTAATTACTGCAGTTGGTACGATTAATCCGGTTACCGGGGTATTGAGCGGAATAACAGTGGGTACTACCACAATCAGTTATGTGGCAGGCGGATGTGCCGCTATGGCAATAGTGACTGTTAATCCCCTGCCCGGATCTATCACGGGGCCGGGCCATGTATGTGTGGGTTCAACGATTACATTGACAGATCCGCCGGGCGGAGGGACATGGAGCAGCGGCATGACAGGAATAGCGGGTATAGGGTCTGCTACGGGAGTTGTAACGGGGGTAGCGATGGGTAATGCAACGATCACGTATAATCATGGAGCAGGATGTACCTCAACTACGGTGGTCACTGTAGATGCTTTACCTGCACCAATAAGCGGCAGCGGAAGTGTTTGTATCGGAGGGACCACCACATTAAGCGATGTTACAACAGCAGGGGCGTGGAGCAGTTCCGGTACATCAGGCATAGTGTCTGTAGGTTCGGCTTCAGGTATTGTAAATGGGTTGACAGGCGGTACAGCAATTATAAGCTACACCATACCAACGGGGTGTGCCTCGACCATTACTGTAACAGTAATAACAGTGCCTCCGGTTACAGGTTTGCATAACCTTTGTGCATGGGGTGATACATTGTATGTGAATGATGCCAATCCAACAGGTTCGTACAGCAGTACACTGGTGACGGTGACAAATCTTGGCACAGGTAATGGCAGGGTTACGGCATTCGGGCCCGGTTTGGGTACCATCACTTATACCTTGTCTTCAGGTTGTTCGCTGACCACAACATTTACCATCAACCCATTGCCCGGCCCGATAACCGGGATAGCGAATTTGTGTGCCGGCAGTACGACTACATTTACTGATACTTCGGCAGGAGGCGTATGGAGTTCAGGGATGCCGGGTATCGCCGGCATTGGTTCTTCATCGGGTTTTTTGACGGCTATCTCCGGCGGATCAACAAGGATCACGTATACAATAGCTACCGGTTGTAAGGCAGATACCCCGGTGATAGTAAGTACCTACCCGGTTGCTGGAACCATAAGCGGACCAACGGATGTATGTACGGGTTCATCAATTACGTTAACAGATACTGTTACCGGCGGGTCGTGGGGAAGTAGCAATGCAAATGCCACAGTGGCAGGCGGTGTGGTTACCGGGGTTGCAGCAGGAGTGGATACAATCAATTATGCCGTGACCAATGTGTGCGGAACAGCATCTGCATACAAAGCAATTACTATTTACCCCATGCCTGACGCAGGCGTGATAACAGGTACCGATAGTGTATGTACAGGTAATTCTGTGCTGCTACACGATGCCGCTAGCGGAGGTACATGGAGTTGTGCCAATACGCTGGCTTCTGTTTCAGCAACAGGGATGGTGACCGGTGTTACCGCAGGCATGGATACGGTATACTATACGGTAAGTAATGCGGGATGCAGCAGGAATGCAATGCTTCCGGTGAAGGTGATAGGATTGAGTAATTGCGGGGCGTTAGCCTTATCGTGGCCCTCTCCAACCCTTCCGCCTACGGCACCTTCCCTTGAAAAAAGGGAAGGAGTTAGGGAGGTGTTACGTGTGTGGCCGAACCCAAGTGATGGAGCCTTTGTTGTTAATGTGATCTCTGATGTAGATGAGCCTGTTAATATTGTTGTTACAAATGTGATCGGGGAGCGCGTGTACTCTGTTTGTACCAGAACCAATAAAGTGAATGAAATAAAGCTTACTAAAGCGGGGATATATCTAGTGACTGTTGTTACAGGGAGAGGGAATCATGTTGTAAGGGTGGTGGTGGAGTAGACCTCTCCCCGGCCCTCTCCAAGGGAGAGGGAGGTGTTGCGTGAGTGCGGGTTGTCCTGTGGTTGGTTATCTGAACCAGGATTTATAGGATTAGAAGATTATTGGATGTGCGATTGGGGTGCCTCACCCTAGCTCGCTCCGAGAGAGAGGTGTTATGTTGTGCGAGTTGTCCTGTGTGAGGTTGATGGTGAGGACACTGATAACGGCGGGATGTAGTCATTATGGTAATACTGGCTGATGTCCTGATGATATTATAGCTTCTCCACCCAATCCTCCAATACCGGCTTATACATTCCATAACATTGTTGCAGCGGCAATGAATGATAAGGGAAATGTTGCGCTTCATTTAATGCAGTTTCCAGGTTGAAGCCGTTTTGTTTGGTGACGTAATAAATACCTTTATCGTTAAGGGTTTTGGCGAGGTATTCCTGTTCGGTTTGTCCGGGAGTGGGGATGAGGATGGCTTTTTTATTCAGGGCTGCAAGATCCATGAGTGTAGAGTAGCCGCTACGACAAATTACTATGCCTGCATTTTGCAAAAGCGGCAATAATGTTTTGGCAGTAACTCTGTTGAAGTATTGAATGTGCGAAGGTATTTGTGCAGGAGGCGTTACCTGTGTGCTGCCTTCAATAAAAACTACCTTCCCTTTATGCTCTATAGCCTGCTGCCATAAAATGCGCGATAAAATACTACGCTGCGGCTCAGGGCCTGAGAGTAGGATGAGGATGTAATGATCAGGATCAATATTTGAATTCACTTCTTCAAATTGAGATAAGAGCCCGATGTATTTTGTATGGCGTGGAAGAACAGCGGGGTGTGATAATTTACCACCAAGGTTTTTTTCTCCCGGGGCATCTGCGACCCAGGTGTTCTGGAAACGATTGAGGTAACTATAATGAATTTTCAGAATGGCGCGGTCAGTTATATTTCCTAACCCCGACAATACATTTAACTGGTGGGTTATGATGACCGAAGGGATGGTGTCATGAAACAAGCCGTAGCGGTTGTCGGAAATGATACCATCTATCTTTATTTCATGGGAAAGTTGCTGTAGCCATTTGTGCTCTGCGGTTATAGTTTTCTGAATACGCGGCAGTTGTGAAAGTAAACCTGCCTGGCTGAAACGGTTCCAGCCGGAATAAGAAATATTATAGCCTTCGAGATGGATATTTTCTATATTGCCAAAGGTTTCTTCTATAAAGGTTCGTTGTGCCTGATTGCCTGCAACAACCGGAACATGCCCCAGTTGCTGAATATGGCGGATTAGTGGTATGCACCGGGTGGTATGGCCGAGGCCCCAGTCGAGCGGGGCAATTAAAATATGTTTAGGTTGTTGGGTAGCCAATAATCCTTATTTTTACAAAAGTAATTTTATGAGACGATTAAAGATAAGGAGGCGGGCGTTATTTATTTTTTTTGTACCATTATGTGCCTGTATGTTCATGATGCTGCTGCAGGGATGCCATGGAGAGAAGAAGTGTGGCTGCGGGACAGATCTGAACGGGGTTTATAAAAGACATAGGAGGTAGGTGAGACCTCTCCCGGCCTCTCCATGGGAGAGGTGAGGTCAAGTGTGTTTCGAAATTCATGCTATCGGATGTTTATTGATAAAGATTTGGTTTATGATCGGATTGGGTTATATTACTTTTTACTTTTTACTTTTTTTCGTGGAATGATTTTTGCTGGATACATATAAAACGAACCCTTATGTGGAGCGGAAACAAAGTTTGGTTGCACTATGTAAAAAATATAATTGCTGCAGATGTACCTTCTGCGGTATTCCTGGCCTCTTACCTCAGGTATTCGGGGGTAACACAGGATTATGCTTCCTACCTGGAAGTAATAGACCTGCAAGAATATAAGGTCATCAAAAAGCCGGTCAGGGTGGCCAAGGCCCTCCGGGAACGGATGAATTTGCCTTTTGTTTTTGTGGTGGGGAAGAATTGATTTTTGGGAATTTGAAATTGGTGGTTTGGAATTTGGATTGTTGGTTTTGCTCCACGTTTGTAAAAGTATACCTCAATCAACCTTTTATTTATTCATAATTTCTGCACCATTTTATATAATTCTGATTTCTTCAGGTAGGCAATAATTTTCTCTTTTTGTGTTAGACCCTGGTCTTTGGGGTCGTCATCCAAATAACTATATCTGCTGCCCATCATTCCGCCATAATAAATTTCTATTTTTTGCCCCATGAAAGTTATGTGGTAAGAATAGTCTGTGTCATTTTTATAATAATTGGTGTCGGATACAAAATTATTTATTGCGGTTTCGAGGGCGGTTTTGAGTTGCAGAGGTTGTTCGTATTTCTTAAAAAGTGTAGCTGGTTTGCTGACAATTTATTTAAGAAACAGAATGCCGAGACAGTTTTTTGTCTGCGTCTTGTTTGGTGAATTTCCATACGATTTTCTTTTGTTCGTCGTTAGACGCAAATCACAATTTTTGGGGGCATTGAGCCCCAGAAAATTGAGCAAACAAAGCCTCAGAATCCAGATATCTTATCCGCAATATTGAGCGGGTTTTGGGGAGCAAAGCGGTCAACGTTATTTAGGCATGGACATGTGTCCCTCATCTCCCCGTCCCCGCAGAGTCTCCGCTTTTTCTGTGGCCCCAGCAGCAATAAGCAAACTATCTGCCAAAATAATCAGGCAGTAACCTGCCGGCAGATTTTTACATGCTGAGTAATTATTGAAAATAGCAGGTTATTAATTTTTGATTTGTACATTTAGAAAAGAAACCATCGTCAAAAAGCTTAATCTTTATGAATAATTTACTGAAAATATTACTAGTGTCATGTCACGCATGAATTGACGGATAAAGTTTTAATAATTTCACCCTTGCATCCTCACAGGTGAAGTGCCATTTTATTTTGGCTTCCTTATTGTTCCGGTGAGTTTGCCATGCACCTGCTTCTGATTTCATTT
>CAIMDZ010000041.1 GCA_903839875.1 uncultured Bacteroidota bacterium | reverse complement strand
ATTATTATTGTTGACATTACTTTCATGGTTTGTTGTTTACGCAAAATTACGAATTGATATTATGCTTGATTATCAAAATGGTTTATAAGGCAATAAAAGAATTAAGTAAGCCCAAATGACCGAAAAGGGCTGTAGCTGAAAGAACATACCGCAAATAATTGAACCCGGCACAACCTATCCCATTAGTGCCGGAGAAAAGGATGAATTGATCTACCTTATAACTGAAGGAGCATATTTCCAAAAGAACGTCAGGATAGCAGCCAATTTCCGAAATAAAAGGTTGCCAGTTTCTGACTCAATATTTGCACCCACCTACAAGGTATGGTATAGATAGACATATCGGGTGTAACAGTCGTCATATGGTGCAGAGAGTTATGTTTTATTTTGTTTCTAGTTATGCAAGGTGTGCAATTTGTGCATACATTGGTGTTGATTTAGATTCGTTTTGTGGGGCAAATATTAGTTTTTTGAAACTCAGAAAATTGCTTCTGAGTTCAGTTTTAAATCAAAATAACAAAAGGTGTTTATAATCGCTAAAAGAATATTATTCTAAATTTGTTGCCTGATTAATATCATCGCCGTTGTAAATCTTTGTCAATGTTTATGATAATATAAACGTCTAAATTTGAAGTTTTTGATACCACAATTATTTTAATTTATTTTTCAGATGGCAACGGTGGTAATAACAGGCAGTAGTAAGGGTTTTGGTTTGGAGATGGGAAAGGAATTTCTAAATCAAGATTTTAATGTTGTGCTTTCGGGTAATAATGAGCAGAATCTGGTAAAAGCACTTGGTTCAGTAAAGGAAAATGCAGAAAAAGTAATTACTGTTGTATGTGACGTGAGAAACCCTGATAAATTGATAAATCTATGGGAAATAGCTAATGAAAAATGGGGGAAAATAGACATTTGGATAAATAATGCCGGTATTGCTCAAAAAGCAAATAATCTTTGGGAATCACCTGTTGCAGAAGTAAAAAATGTTTTTGATACCAACTTAATGGGCACTTTTTATGGTACGCAGGTTGCAGTAAGTGGTATGCTTAAGCAAGGTTTTGGAAAAATATATAATACAGTTGGATTTGGTAGCACAGGCATGACACGTACCGGGCTCAACATATATGGCACTTCAAAGCATGCCATTGCACACTTTAGTAAAGCCTTTGCGAATGAATTAAAAGGAACTGGTGTCATAGTAGGAACTCTTCAGCCAGGTATGATGGTTACTGATTTTGTAAAAGCATCTATTGGCAATACTTATAGCAATAAGGAGGTTCAAAAAATTTACAATATTCTTGGCGACCTGCCTGATGTCCCGGCGAAGTATCTTGTAAAAAGAATGATAAGTAATCATAAAAATGACAAGCTATTATCGTGGCAATCAAATAGGAAAATAGCCTATCGCTTTTTAAAGAGTTTTTTTGTAAAACGAAATCTATTCAATGCATAAGCAAAACATAATCACCTGGTTTTTCCTCACAATTATTTTCATTTTTATGCCAGCAGCAGCTTTAAAATCCCAGACACTTCAAACCGTTCCCAATGTAGATGTAAATAAATATTCGGGCAAATGGTATGAGATTGCATCCTATCCACAACGTTTTCAGAAGGGTTGCCATTGCACTACAGCAGAATATACCTTAAGCGAAAAGGGCTATTTAATAGTAGAAAACAGATGTAACAGAGGGAGCGTTGACGGTAAACAATCTTATATAAAGGGAAAAGCGTTTGTTGAAAAAAACTCAGGCAATGCAAAGTTGAAAGTTCAATTCTTTTGGCCTTTACGGGCTAAATACTGGATAATAGATTTGGCTGATGATTATAGTTACGCTGTCGTAAGCCATCCAAGTAAAAAGTACCTGTGGATACTTTCAAGGAAACCAAAAATGGATGATGGAGTGTATCAGCAAATCATTTCAAGGGTGAAGGAAAAAGGATTTGATGTTGAAAAACTTCAAGTTACAAAGCAAATTTAAAAACCAATTTGATGCCCAACCATTAGAACAAAAATCATAAGCAAGCGGCACTAATTAATTTTGATCTGAAATGACTGGTTTCACATTAACTGACAACAATCATTTTTAATCAATACAATGGTAACTACTGTGGATACATTAGAAAATATGAAAAATGGATAAAAATAAATGGACTACGGCAAGCATTCCGGATCAAAAAGGGAATATTATTATCATTACAGGAGCCAACAGTGGGCTGGGTTTTGCTGCTACGAAAATATTGAGCCAACAAAATGCTACGGTTATTATGGCTGTCCGTAATATGGATAAGGGTGAACAAGCATTAATGGAAGTAAAAAAAATAACACCAAATGCCAACCTGTCATTGATGAAATTGGATTTGTCTGATTTGGATTCTATAAATGCTTTTGCAAAAGCGTTTTCAGGAAAGTACGATACGTTGAATATACTTATCAACAATGCAGGATTGATGTACCCGCCAAAAAGAGAAGAAACCAAACAAGGGTTTGAGATACAGATAGGTACTAATCATTTAGGACATTTTGCATTAACAGGGTTGCTTTTTGACCTCATAAAGAAAACACCGAAATCAAGAGTAGTAACACAGAGTAGTTTGGCACATATAAATGCTGATATTCGTCTCGATGATTTAAACTGGGAAAAAACATATTCCAAAAGGCAAGCCTACGGACAAAGTAAACTGGCGAATCTTTTATTCACCTATGAATTAGATCGTAAATTTAAAGAACACAATATTAATTCTATTGCTACGGCTGCTCATCCTGGTATCAGTAAGACCAACCTTATGCTTACATCAAGTAATATTTTCCAGATGTTTACTCACTTAGTAGCTCAAAAACCGGAGACAGGTGCACTGTCTATTATAAGAGCTGCTACAGATGAACAATTAACCGGGGGAGAATATATAGGGCCATCCCGATTGGGGGGTATGCGTGGGTTTCCTGAATTGATTAAGTCGAGCAACAAATCTTATGATGTTAAACTGGCTAAAGAACTCTGGGTTGTGTCTGAAAAAATGACTGGGGTTCATTTCAAATTTTAGTAGTAACACCAGGTATAATTGAGTCAGGATTCGCTCAATTAAACAACTGGTGTTTTTGGTACGCAGTGATTACTCAGCCTGTGTTAGGTAATAACCGATGGCGAGATGGCCCCCCCGCTTGCATTTACAGTGGCAGTGATGCAAATGTCGCAGTTGTTGGTATTGCAACACACTATTTTTTGCATGCATTAACCAGGCATTGGCGGGGAGGAGGTATTGTAGTATGCACTACAAAAAGAGCGAAGAAATTTTCTTCGCTCTAATTCTTAATTTTTTTTGTTTTATTGTTTCACTATCGTCTTCGTTGTCCGGTTCCCTGCATCATCAATCACGTGCAGTATATACATACCACTCTTGAAGCTCCGTATACTCACCACAAAATGATTGTTGCTCACTATCCAGCTATACAACACTTGGCTCATCATATTCAGCAGCTTCACGTTCGATCCTATGACCGCATTTTCAATCACCAGCTCATCACTGGCCGGGTTAGGATATACACGCAACACCTCCTCCCCTCGGGGGAGGCCGGGAGGGGCTTCCAGTGTACCTGCGTTACAATTGCTATTACCATACTTGGCAATAAAGAAATCTGAGCCGCCACCAGCGCTGTTAAGCGTAGTGCCGCTGACGGTGAGATCACCGCCAAAGTCCCCACCGACGTAGAAATTCCCAAGTCGGTCTGCAGCCAGCGAGGTAGTATGATTATTATACCCGGCTGTACTTCTCAATGAATCCACTTTTAAAACATTGCCGGTGGCAGTATCGAAAGTCGTAATAAAATTATGGTAGCCAGAGCCAGACGGGAGACTAAGAGAATCCGAAAATCCAGCCCACACTAACTTTGCCGGATACTGACCGGCTATCGCAACTTCATTGCCACTAAGGATAACATTATTGCAGAAAGTGACTGCGTTTACCGTCGCATTTTTAGCCCAGATGTTATTTCCGTTTGTGTCTAATTTAAAAATAACGGGCGTTGCTGAACTTCCCCCGTTCACCACCACATAGCTGTTAAATGTGTCGGTATACGAAGCCTTGCCGCCTAAATAAATATTATGCTGCAGATCAATACTCGCTCGCCCGAAGGTAGAAAAAAATGTTGGTGGATCAGTATCCTGTCGTTGCCATATCAATGTTCCTGCGCTGTTAAAGCAACCAACATACATCGGATGTGTAATAGGTGTACCGCCAAATGATAATGTCCCCCCGGTGAAAAGCAATGTTCCTGTTACATAATACCTGCCGGATTGATGATCTCTTTTCATTTTAAATTTTGGTGAAATGCCAGTAATAGCTATTTGCATAGGGTTGCCGCTGATAAAATTACCGTACTTGTCGTATTTCAGCATGTGTACACCAACTCCACCTGATGCCACATAACTGTTCGAATAGATACCAGGTGCTAATTGACATAGAACATAAACGTTTCCTGCACCATCCACGTCCATATCAAAAGGTGCAGTATTGGAATAGGCCGTAGCTCCAACTGTATCAGCCTGTGGCATTCTAAACCATTTGTAATTTCCGCCCGTGTCAAACTTCGCAATGTAAAATGACTGGTAATAAGTGCCGGTGCCCCAGGCAGAATCTGCGTCTATGTGTATGGTAATAAAATGAGTTGATAAAAACCCGGTTACATAAACTCCTCCTAAAGTATCGGTCCTTAGCGCCATGCCGTAATCGTTACCGCTGCCTCCAATGGTTTTTGACCAACGAAAAGTGCCGTCACATTTAAAGCTTGAGATTGAAACATCGTAATTTCCCCATTCCCCAACAGCATGGCCGTCAACATTCGCTCCTGTTTGTAAAATACTGCTTAGTACATAAATATTTCCGTGTTGGTCGGTGGCCATGTCCATCACTGTTTCATCAGCCCCTGCGCCACTCGCGTCTGAGCTCCCGCCTCGTTTCCCCCATTGCCAGCTTGGCTGGGCTGAGGCCATAGAAATTGAGGTCGCTAATAAACAGATCGTCAGTAATAGTTTTTTGCTCATGGTGTTTTTGTTTTTATCAAGTTTTTAAATTCAATTCAAATTCAAGATCATCTTCAGAAGATATATGTACAAATATAGACAGGGTTTTATTAGTTAGAGTTGGGTTTCCACTTTTATGTTTTTAACTTTTAGTAAGATGCCCCACACTTTTCAGGGTGTGGGACATCTATTGTAATCATGGTGGTAATTTTTTATCTTATTACACTCAGCCTTAGCTGCTTCATTATCTTGCCGTTTTCTTTCAGCACTACAATGTAAACACCTCCGGCAAAGTTGTCAAGCTGCATTTCCCAGTTGCCTTCTTCAGCCTTCGCGTCATACGTGCGCATCAGCCTGCCTGCCACATCATACACCTCTATGGCGCCTGTGTTTGCAGGATTGCTCAGCGACCAGTATACGCGTGTACTGTTTTGCGCAGGGTTGGGCACCAGCGACAGGCTGGCATCGCCATCTGTGCCGCTTATGGTCTGGCGCTCCTTGCCGCCCGGACCGCCCTTGCCGCCACATGGCTTCACATATACGCTGTCGCGGCAGGTATAACTGCCCAGTGCGTCGCGCCACGACACAGATATATATACCCACCCGCCTGTAAACGGACCCGGAGGCGGCGTGTACACAAATGTATCGCACACAGTGCCCATCCATGGTATCACTATTACCGACGGCGTCAGCGTTCCGCTGGTAGCGGTCACCGTTGCCGTAATACGCACATCACAACTGTTGGTAATACACATCACGATCTTATGCACACAGCAGCCCGGAGGCGCAGGCGGAGGACATGGTTCGTTATACGAATAGATGCCCTTGAAGCTGATGCACTTGCAACTGTCGCAGTTATGCGCCGATATATCCAGCACACCCGTGGTATCTATGCAGTCGTAGTCGTTCTGCAGCACCATCTCGTAATCGCCGGGGCCGGTTACCGTAAAGGTAGCCACCGGTGACGGCGACCAGCTATCGTGCAATATAATTGGACCGCCATAAGCCCACTGGTAATCCCAATGTTTTAACGGCTGTATGGGGCCGACTATATAGCGCGGGAAGCTGTCGGAGCAGAAATCGTAGCAGCCGGCAGGGAACGTCCACAGGAACTCTTTCGGGTCCTTTTCTATGAACTTATCCGTATGGCTCTGGCAGCCGTAGATGTCGGTAAACCAGCAGCGGTAAGGGCCACCTACATTAATGTAGATGGGCGTGCCCGCATCACCATTGCTCCAGTTGAAGTAGCCGGAAACGGCATCTGTGGCTGTGAGCTTAATGGTATAGGTATTGCAGTCCTCCATGGTGTCGGTGATCACAGGCGGCGGCGGCAAAGGATGTACCGTTACCGTATCGTATGCACTGGTATCGGTACAGAAGGTACCGGGTGGTCCAGGAACAGAAACCACGAGGTAATAGACAAAGGTTCCTGCCACCAATGCAGGATCGGTATAAGACGAACCCGGACCTATAGGCCCGACGGTGCCCACACGGAACCACTTATAACCAATTGACAGATCATCACCTGCCCAGCCATCGAGGGTATATGGCTCATTCCAGCACACATCGTGCGGACCGGAGATTACTGCCGGTGGCACCTGTATGATATTTACTGGTATGGTCGGGGTGTTAAAATAACAACCGAACAGATCCGTTACATGTGCCCAATAACTGCCCGATGCGTAAACACTAATAGAAGGGGTGTAGGTAGTGTACAACGGAGTTATTCCTGCTATCCAGAAGAATGTGTCCGGCATTGCTGTACCGAATGTCGGAACATATGTCAATGAAGCAATACTTCCGGCACACACAATGGTATCACCTGTTAATCTTCCACCCAAATCCATCGGTACTATTGTTACCCATTGGTACGCAGTTGATGCGCAGCCTATGCTGTTAGTAACTGTCAATGAAACATGATAAGTGCCGAAGCCGTCATATACCTTAAAAGGATTTGGCTGCGTGTTACCCGAACCATCATTGAAATCCCATAGATAACTCAGTCCGGTTGACGGAGTGCTCAGATTAGTAAACAGAACTGATGCATACTTTTCGCAAGTATACAACCTATAGAATGAGAACGCAGCCACAGGCATAGCAGGCAGGTGCACGCTGTCACTTACCCAGCAGCTATCTACCGAGCTGTAGTACACCCACTGCCCCAGTTCATAATCGCCCGGCGCAAGGTGCTCCGTCCAGGTGCCTACGGTACCCGACGTATAGCCATGGTAAATACGATCCAGGTACCACGAGTGCCGCGTAGGCGGATAGCCGGGATAGTAATTACTGATATCAAGCCACGTAACAATATAATCGGTAGTGCCACAGACGACTGAGTAATCGAGGCCCGCTATAAACCGGACGAGGATGTTGTCTGTCACCGACACGTCACACGTGTCGCCATGCGTATCAGCCAGCCGCACATGGTAGGTGAATGTGTAAATGCCCGCTGTACTGAAATGGCAGTCCAGCGCAGTGGTAGTGGTGCTTACTCCAAGCGCAGTGCCCGGATAGTCCCACCAGCCTGTAATAAAGGTAAGGCCCGCATGCGGCGAGTAGTCGCCGTGCAGATGCACATAGCCGCACATAGTATCCACGGTGTCTATCAGCGCCACCGGGGTGGGGTTCAGTGTGCAGCCCGAGCTAGTGCTGCTGCCGCATGATGTATCAATTTCCACAATGTTCGATGTGTCGGCACAGCCATTCGTGCCTATCGCTACTACATAATAATAGCCTGGCAGGGTTATGCTCACGGGGTTACATGGAAATGGTGAAATGCAAGGTCCTCCGCCGGGTATCCCCACACCTGATAACTGGTGCCATCCGAGGCTATATGTTATACCGAAGCCGGAGGTAAGCGTTGCCGTAAGCGGATAGCTGAACGGACTACAGAATGTCAACGGCCCTTCCGGACTAATAAATGCCACGGGCGCCGGCATCACAGTTACAGTAGTAGCAGCTCTGACGTCACTTGTACATCCGTTCACACCATGGAAGGTGGCCACTATATTGTAGGTGGTGTTGCCTGTTATCGGGGTGGTGTACTTGTGCGTAAGAAGTGCTGTTGGCGGACCATCTCCCCAGTCCACTGTATAACTTGTCCATGTGGTGCCAGCCGGCCATACACTCAATGTTGCCAGGGCGTGCAGGCACACAGGATTTGGATTTACGCTCAGCGTTATTACCGGCACCGATATTATGTTTACATGCAGCGTATCGTGATACACTGTATCACACTTGCGCATAGCCAGTATTATATCCACCGGCCCGCTTGTGTTGTTAAACAGTATCTGAGCCGTAGATGATCCGTTTACCTGCACACTGCCTTTCAGGTTGCTGTTTACGGTCCAGTCGTATGTTTCCCCGAACGGGTAGAACGCACTATACGTATATATAGTGTTCGGACAGACCGATATGGGGCCGTAAATACCATGCGGTACGTTTGGCCGGTACACGAGCTTCGAGAGCGGCAGCGATCTGCAATGCAGCGTATCTTTTATTACCCGCCATACGGTAATCGTTGCCGGGCTTCCTCCTGTAAAGGTGGCGTCGGTGTGATCGCCGTCAGGGAAATTGCAGGAGCCTGTTGTTGCCGCCCATTCAAAGATGGTTCCCGGTGTGGGGAACTTTGCCGTAAACCTCGTTGGGGTTCCGAAACATACTGTATCAGGGCCCAGCAGGCTGTCGGGCACAGGAGGCAATGTATCAACAGTAATATAGAACGGAGGTATGGGGCAGAACTGGAACGGAGAACCAGGATGAGGTACCACGGTAAGTGTGTAAGTACCTACATAGCTAAACACAGGCGGGGTGAAGGTTCCCATACCAATTCCCGGAGTTACAATTCCATGCGGATCGGTAATCGTCCAGTCGCCTATGCCGGGTGCGCCCAGGCTGTAGTGCGCGTGACCATACTGGCATACCTTGTGCGGGCCGTCAATGCTGTCGGGCGGCAACACAAGTATGGTGTCCAGTGCGTAACCGTGGCAGCCCAGGAAGGTATTGTAATAGTCGCACCGCAGGTACACAACGCCTGTGCCATGCGCCCACAGCACTATCTGGTTGTTCTGGTCATTGTTCCACAGCGTTGATGATGTGGTACCGGTAATGGTCCAGGTAAATACCGTACTCGGCCACTCAGGCATAGCATACAGGTATTGCGCTTCAGTGCATACCACCTTAGGCCCGCTGATATGACCTATATGCTGTATCACCGGTATTTTTATTACCGTAGGGCTGGTACATGTTATGCCGCAGGTGCGGGCGTCAAATATCAGGTAGCCAAACCCTGTTGTGTCCACGTTGTCCCAGATCACATCCACACAGGGGCCGTAGGGCATAATGCTCGTTATGTGGCCGCCTCTTATACTCCAGTCATACAATGCACATGGTGTTGTCGCCGGACTCAGGCAGTAATGAGCATGAGCGCCATCGCATACCACGCCGGGACATTCTATGTGCACACCCGAATCGGGCAGTACATTAATATACATCCTGAAGGTATCGGTGCAGCCGCAGGCATTGGTTACTACCAGTGTCACAGTATCAAGTCCCACATGACCAAAAGGATGGGTCTGCGACGTGCGGCTCGATGTGGTAAATGTATGTCCGTCGCCAAAGTCCCAGCGGTGGCTCATGATAGGCGATCCGACCGAGTCCACCGAGTTTTCAATAAATGTAATTGATCCGCCCAGGCACACCGTATCATAAACAGAAGTGCTGTCGGGCATGGCATAAAAATGCGCGTTCGGTTTCGGTACTATATCTATGCAGATAGTTTTGGTGCCTACACATCCGTGTATGGAAGTATCATGCACCGTCACACTTCCGCCGCCGGGATAACCCCAGCGCACCATGCATGTGTCAGCGCCATGGGCTACAATAACTCCGCCAATGATCGTCCATCCAAAGCGGTCGCCGGGAAAACCGTGACCGGTGTACGTAACAAGACTTCCCTCGCACACTTTAATACATCCGTGCGAGTCATCGAGAATGTGCGGGTCCACATGTTCGTGTGCCTGGAGGCTGTCCACAAGGTTCTGGCAGCCAACCCTGATATTGGCAGTGATCACCGGCACAGGCAGTGGTTCTACCTGTATGGTATCATACCCTTCCTCAACAATATTGCCGAGCGTGTCTTTACCCACCACAGTTATATAGCCCGTTCCCACCGCACCCCAGTAAATGGTAACTGTGGGAATGTAAGGCGAACTGCTGAATGTACCCACAGAACTGACCGTCCACGTATAGCTGACGTGCGCCGTAGGTACCACCGAATAAGTCCCCGTGTTGCCTGCACATTGCGTGTCAGGTGTCGGGGTGATTGTTGTTATGGTAACCTGCCCCCGGGCCAGTGGCGACAGGCAAAGCAACCAAAGCAAAACATTTACTGCGAATCGAAATCCATGTTTCATTGGTGTTAAATTTAAAGGTGAACAATAATAAAAAGCGATTGGTTAAAAATGTTTTATTCAGTTAATCTCATCAGAATGAAAATGGTTTTCACTTCTCTTTTTTATCATTTCTTCAATTAGTTTTTTTGAATCAAAAAAATATTTTGATAGCAATTTTTTTAAAAAAACAAGTTGGTATAAGTCAGGCTGTAAAATTCGGAAATATTACATTACAAAACAACGTATATAAAGTTGCTATTTTTAAGCTTTTAAACTCCGGTTTTAGAGCTTTTCAGCTGAAAAGCTCCGGCTTTTCAGCTGAAAAGCTTAAAAATAGCAGCTTTTACTATGGATGAAAATTGGTTACAACTATTTAATTTTCAACTTTCTAAACAATTAAAAAACCATAGTTATGAAGAGAACATTAATTACAGCAATTTGTGTAGCCCTTGCAATAGTGGCATGTAACAAAAACAATCCGGTGGCAACACCCGCGAATCCCAGGAGCCAAACGATTAAGCACCCTGGCAAACGATTCAGCCTTGATTCAACAGACACAATGGGGTCCAAATTTATTTCTGTCAATGACGCAAATAAAATGATCAACAGTTACCTTTACAGTATTAACTACCAAACAAATGATACTGATCTAAGGTCATTTTCTATAGATGCGGATTCCCTGAGAGCTTATTTAGCGATTAGTACTGTAAAAAAAGTCAAGTTGATATTTGCGCATACACTTGATTATATAACTACAGGAAATATGGGCAATTATGCAGGGTATCAAAGTGGCGCGTTGACATTGATAATAGTTGGATATGACACATCGGGCAATTATGTTTATTACACGGATGGAAAGGTATTGGACCATGTTATACCATGTCCTTATACCTGCCCGTCAGGAACTGCCGGTTCTGAGTTATTGCAATAATCTATGATCTACAAATTCGCATTTTATTTTTATTTTTCATCACTGGTTTTCGCCTGCATATGCGGAATTTACAGGTTTAAAGAAATTGATACCGGGTCTAAGGTTCTGTTCATATTGGTATGCTGCGCTTTAGTAAATGAAAGCGCAGCATACTTTTTAGCAAAAAAATATCAGAATAATATACCGCTATACTCTGTTTATTGTTTGATAGAATTCGGGATTCTCTCTTTTTATTTCAATAAGGTTATTGATGTTTTTATCAGATGGAATCTTGGAATCTACATTGGAATATCAGGAATAATTTTAGGCATTTACAATCTGCTGTTCATCCAGCATCTCAACACCATGAATTCCTATTTTTTATTTTTTGAGGGTTTGTCTGTTATTGGCTTATCCCTGTTTGCATTTTTTCGCCTGCTCCTGACGCACGATTCACTTCATTTGTATAAATACCATCATTTTTGGTTCATTTGCATTTTAGTGTTTTTCTGGAGCATCACATTTCTGAACTGGGGATTATACGATTATATCAATCTGAAATTGCAGCATGCGGCATGGAAAATAAATTTTGCATTAACAATAATTGGTGCAATTACTTATGGTAGTTTCGGTTGTGTATTTTTAATGTACCCTAAAATGCAAAACCATAACGAATGAACATTTCATTTTTGTAAAAAACGGAAAACTCAAAGGTCATTTCAACAAGGCTTATTTTCTTTAATGCAATCCGGTATTATTCTACCCGTATAATTCCCATTTGAATTGCGCATATGACAAGCCCAACCCTGCTATTTACTTTAAACTTGTCAAAGAGATTAATTCGATGTCCTGATAAACTACGTTCTGTAATACCCATTATTTCCGCTATCTCCGGATAGGTTAAATCTGTATGAATGTATTTAAGTAACTGCAGCTCTCTTAAGGTTAAAAATGGAAATATATCCGAATACAGCAATTTATGCAATAAATTACCTGTTGCAAATTCAGAAAAATAAAACCCTATGTCAAAAATAGCCTGTAATGCATTATGCAATTCATTAGGCGGGCAATTTTTTAAAAGATAGCCATTCGCACCTGCTCTTAACATTCTGATTACTGCAAACTCATGTTTATGCATTGTCAGAACGAGTATTTTCAAATCCGCCCATTTTCTCCTTATGGCATCTATCGTTTCATATCCATCCCACTCAGGCATGCTGATGTCCATTATTACTATATCGGGAAGGGTTTCGGCTACCGATAATTGTTCAAATAGCTCTTTACCATTACCAGCCTCAATAATAAAACTATATCCGCCAAATGAGAGGATTATTTCTTTTACACCTTTTAGGACTAATTCATGGTCGTCAGCTATCGCCAACTTGATTATTGATTGTGTTTTCATTGGTATTTAGAGTTAGAGTTATTGAACTTCCATGCAAAGGAACGGAATCTACCTGAAGAATGCCATGAATATACCTTGCCCGCTGAAACATATTCAGGAAACCCATGCCCTGCATTTCGTAAATCTTTTTCTTATCAAAACCAATTCCGTCATCTGATATTTTCATAGTAAAAAAGTCGGCTTCATAGTTCAGGATAAGAATGAGATTGGTTGAATTCGCATGTTTAATACAATTCTGTACGGCCTCCTGGGCAATTCTGAAAATATGCAACTCCTTTTCAGAGCTTAATGAGATAGGGTTTCCGATTATTTTTAAATCATAAGTCATATTTTTCGTCAAGCGGATATTTTCAAGTTCCTTTGAAATTGTATCCACTAACCCGGAATTCCTTATAAAATTACTGTTCATCGAATGGCTGATATTATGGAGGTCATCTATGACCTCTCCGATAATTTTATTTGTCTTTTCTATCTGAGCGGACTGTTCATTGTCAGTAGCAAGATCAGCTATACGGTACATGCTCATTTGTGCGAAACCCAGAACAGATTTAACATTATCATGCAGCTCTCTGGATATTTGATCCATTGTGTTTTCCTGTTCTTCAATCTTAGTTCTCAGAATATGATTTTGATGATTAAAAACCATTTGACGTTTCTCAAGCTGGTATACATTTTGTTTGTTTTTTTGAACCAATAAGTAAGCAATCAGAAAAAATGCAAAAAGTGTAAGTAGTAAAGAACCAGCCACAAACAGAGGTATAATATATTGATCATTCATTGCTTAGGGGTATTTTAGTATTCAACAAAAATACGCAACCGAAGCATCTGTAGGTAATGCGCTATGCTGTCTTTTTCGTGCGAAAGCCCGCCCGCTACAGAAAAAAATATGTTCGGGATAGCATATCAAATTCTATAATTGACACTGGTACTAATTTTATTTCACTTGCAAATGATGTTTACAAACACATTATAAAATCGCTGAAAATAATTAATCCGGAGTTTATTGAAATGATAAAAGAATCTGATATACAGGACACAGGTCTCAATGCCAAAAAACTGAATTTAGCTGAGGGGCCCCTGATAAATTTTGTATTTTCCGGGGAGGGCCGAAAGGATATTAAATTAACCTGCACATCCCTGCGAATAAATCAAAAGATACGGAGTATGGCCATAAAAAATCCACCCTTTTCAGAGTGGATTTTTTCGTGCCTCGAACAGGAATCGAACCTGCACATCCTTGCGAATACCAGATTTTGAGTCTGGCGCGTCTACCAATTCCGCCATCGAGGCTTTTGTCAGTTTACAGTTATTCTATTTACAGTCACCCGAATATAACTGCCAACTGCCAACTTTTTATCGGGCTGCAAATCTATCAATTCTTTCCTTAATCCGCAACAAGTATTTTTTCCTGAAATACTGGTCTTTTATCTGCAGCAGCAACTCCCTGCTTTTATCCCCTTTTTCAAATTTATCCACCAGCAGCTCCGTGGCATCATCCCACAACTCCACTTGTTCATTCAGGCTATTGGTGGCCATGTTCCGGGCATCCTCATTTGCAGGCTCTGCTTCTGCATCGCTCACAGCCTCATTTATGTCCATCATTTCCATGAGAAAATCCGGTGGCAGGCTGTACTTCTCTTCTTCCTCCAGCAGGTTATTTATTTTAAGAATATATGCCATAGTAGCATCCGGGTTCTTAAAGGTCTTGTATGCCTCATTATTCATGGCCGAAACCTGAAGTGCCTTCAACAGTTCCTCCCCGCCCACCTGTGCAAACCTGTCCGGGTGATACAAACGGCTCAGTTCATAATACTTACTTTTCACTTCAGCCTGGTCGGGATGAAATGTCACAGGCATATGGTATAATTCGAAATAGTTGCTCATGATTTTTTACTCGACCTCACCCTCTCCACTTGGAAGCCTGTCCTGATTTTTTTTTTCGGGAAGGGACGGGGAGAGGTCTATCTTTGCAGCTAAAGTACAAAAGATGCTTCGTATAGGATTAATTAGAGAAAGAAAAACACATCCGGATCAGCGGGTCGCATTAACACCCAAACAATGCGCATTCTTACAAAACCGGTACACTGACCTAAAGATCATTGTTGAACCCTCCCTCACCCGCTGCTTCAGTGATGATGAATACCGTGCTGAAGGAATAGAACTAAGCAGCGATCTATCATCATGCGATATACTTTTGGGCATAAAGGAAGTACCTGTGGAACACCTGTTAAATGATAAAACATACTTTTTCTTTTCGCATACTAAAAAGAAACAACCTTACAACCAGCCTTTGATGCATGCGCTCATAGAAAAGAGAATACGTATGGTGGATTACGAATGCCTGACCTATAAGGATGAACAAAGGATACTCGGCTTCGGACTGTTTGCAGGCATTGTAGGCGCCCATAACGGACTAATGACGTACGGGAAAAAAAACGGCCATTATTGGTTGCCGCCTGCATACGAGGTGAAAAACTACAAAGAGTTGTTGGCATCATACGAGCACCTGAAACTACCCAATATAAAAATTGTTATCACTGGCAGTGGAAAGGTAGCCGCCGGTGTGCTGGATATTTTTACACAATTGGATATCGAATCAGTAGAACCCGCGGATTTCCTGACACATGAATATGAATATCCTGTTTACACCCACCTTACCGGCGCAAATCTATATGCAAGAACAGATAACGATCTTTTTTTCCGCGACGATTTTCATGCCAATCCCGGGGCTTATAAATGCCTTTTCTCTAAGTACGTGAACCAGGCTGATATATTGATGAATGGCATCTACTGGGAAGAAGGAATAGCCAGGCTATTTAATAAGGAAGATATAAAAAGAAACGACTGGCGGCTGAATGTTATTGCAGATATCACCTGTGATGTAGGCGGTTCAGTACCCATTAATGCAGGCTCAACAATAATTAGAGACCCTGCCTATGGTATTGACAGGACAACATTAGAACGCACGTCACCCTACCAGAATTCCAGGAACATCATAGATATCATGGCTGTTGACACCCTGCCTAACGAATTGCCAAGAGATGCCGCAGATTATTTCGGTCTGCACCTCAGCAAGTATATTATTCCCGAATTATTTAAAGAAGAAAGCGACATCCTGATACGAGCCTCCATTTGTGAACACGGAAAGCTCACAAAAAAATACGAATACCTCGCCGACTATGCTTATACCCCCGATACCCCCGGCCCCTAAAGGGGAGTACTCTATTATGTCACTTCAGCTTCACAGCAATATTCAGAAAAATATGCTCAATGAATGCAAGAAGTTGAAACCCTACCCAGGCTAAATTCATGGTTTACCTTTAGGAGGGGTCCAGGGCAATGTCATTGACTTAAGGAAGCCTGAAAGGCTTCAATATGAATAGCCGTGGGTGCAACCCACGGTAAACCAAAAATATTGACCAACCCCGAAGGTGGTTGAACGTGGTGTGGGTCGCATAAGTCAATGATATTAACGGTTCAGGGGTAACGTTACCGTTATTACCGTTCCTTTATTTAGTTGGCTTTTTGCCGATATGTTTCCATTGTTGGCCTTGATGAACTCGCGGCAAAGGGCCAGTCCCAAACCAATACCTTTTTCACCTGCTGTACCGTAAGTACTATCCACTGAAGTATTTGTGAATATCCTGGCAAGTTGCTCTTGTGCCATACCCACACCATTATCAGCTACCGTTAGTTGTACTTCATTGCCGTTGTGGTTTGCAGAAATAGTTATAGTGCCATTTTCTTTAGTGAATTTTAAAGCATTGCTAATCAGGTTCCTTGTTACAATATCTATTTGTCCGGGATCACAGAAGGCAGTTATAGAATCCCCGATATTGTTTACAAGCATAATATTTTTGCTGGCGGCGATATAGTGAAGTAAATGTATATTCTGGGCTACAATGTTATTTATTGCAACTAATTCAGGTTTCGCTGACATCTTTCCCTGGAAATAACTTTTCGACCAGTTCAATAAATTGTCCAAAAGAATATTTACGGAATTTAGCTGGTTATTCAATTCTTCCTTGACCATATTGAATTCATCTGGTGTCAGCACATTATTATCCAGCAGCATTAAAGTCGAAGTTAATAATCCCAGTGGTGATCGCAGATCATGCGATAGCACTGAAAAAGTTTTGTCTTTAAACCGGCTCAATTCTTTAAGCTGTGTTGCCTGCAATTGGATATCTTCCTTTTGCTTTTCAATTTCTTCAGTGCGTCTTTTTTCATGAGACCTGCTCTTGTTGAGGATAATAATAATAGCACCCAGCAATACAAGCCCTGCCAGTAGAGACAGCACAATTACTTTTTCTTTTGCACTATCACTCGCAGCAATAAGGGTGTCCTTTTTCAGCAATGCTATTTCCTGCTCTTTCTTGACTAGCTCATAATCAAATTGCAGTTGCTGAATTCGCTTATATATTTTATCGTTGTTCAGGCTGTCACGATAATCATAGATGACTTTTTCATACAGCAGTGCATTTTTGTAGTCATGGAGCGCCTCATATGCACCGGTAAGACTTTTTGCGGCATCGAAAATTGATTGCTTGATGTGCTTTTTTGTTGATAAAGAAAGTATTGGCAACAATTCAGTGATTGCTTCATTATATTTGCCTTTCTTTAGCAATATTTCACCTATCGCACATTTTGCAGTTACAAGAACGCTTGTATCTTCAAGTCCACTGTTTACCAACCGGGTGTATTTGAGGTACGCTGAGTCGAAGTCTCCGGTCTGGAAATAAATATCCGCAATATCGGCCAGGCATATGTTTCGCCATGTTCTATCACCAAGGGTATCTGCCATACGCAGACCATTATTAAATGCAGCAAGTGCATTTTGGTAATCCTTCATCTGGCTGTATGCTGTCGCGATATTTACCATGTTCGAGAAAATAACTTCTTTGTCGGTTACACCCTTCGTAATGGGTATGCTTCTGTTAATGTACTCCAGCGCCAGTTTATAATTGCCCATCGCAGAGTATACGTTTGCTATGTTCACAAGTGTCATTGAGACTCCGCTGTTTTCATGCTCTTTTTCAAACACTGCAAGACCTTTCAGATAATAATTTAATGCCTCGGCATAGCTCCCTTGTTCGGTATAAATACCGCCAATATCTATCAGCGCAAGCCCCTCCTGTTTGAATGCTCCTGATTCTTCACTGACTTTAATCGCTTTACTGTAGTATCCTATAGCTTCTGCATATCTTGTGTCGCGGTATTCGATATCTCCCATGTAAATGAGAATTTCTGCCTGCTTGGGCTTGTTGCCCTTCTTTTGTAAAAATCCCAGTGTTACCCCGAAATATTTTAATGCCTTGTCCGATTCATGTTTGTGCAGAAATACAAGGCTAAGCTGCTGAGAGCAGGTTGAAATTCCCTTTTCATAGTGCAGCTTTTCTGAAATTGCCAGCCCTTCGACAGCATAAAACTCCATTGAATCTATGTTGGACTGTGCGTAAGGGCCTCCTATGCCTGTAAGTATTTCAACCTTTACCGTGTCATTCTGAGGATGGGTTGACAATACAGTAAAAAGGCTGTCACGCTCACTTGCACCGGCACTGAAGCTGAAAACACAAAATGTAATAGTGAATAAAATAAAGCCGTATTGCCTGAATAGAGTGTAAGTATGCATAGTAAGAATGTTTTTTCAGTTGCAGGGATAGTTGATTTGATAGTGAAGCTAATAGTTATTTTTTAAAAAAGCTACTTCACCTGCCGCCTGTACATAATATAAGCCACTATGGCGAATACAAAATTAGGTATCCATACAGCCAGAAACGGATTAAGGCTTGCCTTCGTGGATAGTGTTGTAGATGTCTGAAGGAACATGATATAAACCGCACTGATCACAATACCCAGCGCCAGGTGCAGCCCGCTGCCTCCGCGTATTTTCCGGCTGGCAATGCAGGCACCGATGATTGTAAGTATGAATCCTGCAAATGGCTGGGCCGAACGGCGATGTTTTTCTACATAAAAAAAGTTCAGGTTTTCACGGCCATGTAGTTTCTCCCGTTCCACATACTGGTTCAGTTCCCTGGTAGTAAGTGCCTCCTTTATCGCGTCTGTTCTGTTAAGGTCGCCGGGCGCAAACGGATACTTTATTTCCATCTCCGGCATCTTACTGATACTTTCTTTCACAGAATCGTTGGTGCGGATAAATACATTGTATAAATGCCATACTCTTTTCAACGTATCATAAGATACGTGATCTGCTATAAGTTTTTCCTTCAGCAATATACCGTCAATTTTTTCTTCTGTGAAGTGGTTGCCTGTATTGGTGACATTGCTGTAATTCTGCAGGTACACATAATCTCCCTTCGAAATGCCCAGGTGCATGTTGTCGGAAAAATATTTGAAGTTACCCTCATTAATATACGTATCCTCAAATGCGATCCGGTCTTTATTCGCATTGGGTATCCACCAGTGATTGGCAATCAGTGAAATAAAACAAAGGAAACCTGCACCAACTACATAAGGCCTCATAAACCGCTGAAAAGAAACCCCTGAAGCAAGGATAGCGATGATCTCGGATTTATAGGCAATTTTGGATGTAAAAAAAATTGTGGCAATAAAAATGAACAGCGGGAAAAGCAAAGCAGTAATATGCGGAATGAAGTTTTTATAGTAGTTGAGTACCACCAGCAGCGGTGTCTTTTTTGCAACTATACTATCTACTTTTTCCGAATAATCAATAACGCAGGAAATTACCGCCAGAATCATAATAGCGAATAAAAAAGTGCTGATGAACTTCTTAATAATATAAACATCTATTTTCTTCAGCCCTATGTACCGCCAGGGGCTTAAAGAAGCAGGATTTCCCGAATTATCAATATTTTTTTGTTCGTTCTTCATTCTGTTAAACGACCCTTACCGGCCGCTCCACGCATTCAAATTGATTTGTCCCGGTATCATTTTACAGTCTTTGTTTCAATATGGGTATCATTTCATTTTTCCATGAATAATAATCACCCTCCAAAATATGTGCACGCGCCTCCTTCACCAAATGTAAGTAAAAAGCAAGGTTATGGATGCTGGCAATTGTTAAAGCCAGGAATTCACCCGCCGCAAACAAATGTCGTAAATATGCTTTTGAATAATACCGGCTGGTATCACAATCCAGCCCTTCATCAAGTACACTGAAGTCGGTAGCCCACTTTTTATTCTTAATATTTATTACTCCCCTGGTTGTAAACAACATGCCATTCCTCCCATTCCGGGTAGGCATCACACAATCAAACATGTCTATACCCAGGGCTATGTTCTCCAATATATTCCATGGTGTGCCCACACCCATCAGGTAGCGCGGTTTATCTGCCGGCAGGTGGTCGCAGCAGAGGGCCGCCAGTTCGTACATCATTTCTTCCGGCTCACCCACCGAGAGGCCGCCTATGGCATTGCCATCGCACTCCATCCCTGCCACAAACTCTGCCGATGCCTTCCTCAGGTCTTTATAAGTGCTGCCCTGCACTATAGGGAAAAGCGATTGCTCATGCCCATACTTTGGCTCCGTTTCACCCATATGCTGCACACACCTTGCCAGCCATCTATGAGTAAGCTCCATTGATTTCTGTGCATAGATATATTCGGAAGGATAAGGCGGACATTCATCAAAAGCCATAATAATATCTCCGCCTATACTCCGCTGGGTGTCTATCACATTCTCAGGGGTAAATAAATGCCGTGACCCGTCTATATGGCTCTGAAACACCACGCCCTCTTCCTTTATCTTCCTATTAGCTGCCAGTGAAAAAACCTGGTAGCCACCGCTGTCTGTAAGTATAGGCCTGTCCCATCCGTTGAATTTATGCAACCCGCCTGCCTGTTCCAGTATCTCCGTTCCCGGCCTCAGGTACAGGTGGTAAGTATTACCAAGTATGATCTGCGCATTTATCTCCTGCTTCAGTTGCTGTTGCGTTACCGCCTTCACACTACCCACCGTACCCACCGGCATAAAAATCGGCGTCTCTATCACTCCGTGCCCGGTAGTTATCACGCCCGCCCGTGCAGAGGAGGATGCGGTGTCTGTTGCTGTTAGTTCGAATGTCAATTAGTAAATTTAGTTTTTTGATCAGGCTACTTACAATGCCAAATGAAGACCCTTTATAAACTTAAAGTCCTTAGTGTTAAAAGTGAGTAAACGGCAATTTTCATGCAAGCAAGTAGCTGCGATAAAAGCATCGGGAATATAAAGACTTCTGTTTGCTGTGTTATATGTTTTTACTGATCGAGTCGCGATCTCGCCAATAGATTTATTAATTGGAATTACCTCGTGAACACTTAGCACTTTGGCAACCAAGTCTTTTTTAGATTTGTTAGTTGCGCCTATATATAATTCCATCTCTGTAACAACAGAAATACTTACTTCAGGCATATACTTCCTTATCAGTTGCACTGCCATTTTATTACCTCGGATGGACGATATCAGAACGTCACTATCTACAATCACCATTTTATAAGACGTTTGTTTGCTGTCTTACGAAGATCGGACGCTTCAGCATCCCATTCCGGATAAGCACCGAAATAAGGCAGATCATATGAATCAGCATGAACAGATTTCTTTTTTGCAACTTTCGCCCTCACCACCTTCTTTACTTTCACAAAGTCGAGTTGTTTCAGGAAAGCGATTACCTGCTTCTCTTTATTATCTTCTATGGTCAACTCATAAATCATAACACAAAATTAATGAAATATTACGAAATGCCCCTCAAAACGGACTCTCAAACTCCCTCAACCCCACAAACGACTTATCCCTATCCGATATAATAGGCTCTGACACTCCCCAGTCCAGCCCTATACTATCATACCGCACCCCCGTATCATGCTCCTTATTATACTCCGTTGAAAGCAGGTAATAAGTCATAGAATCATCCGCCAGCGATTTAAATCCATGCGCAAAACCTTCAGGTATAAAAAGCGCCTTATGGTTTTCGGCAGAGAGTATGTTGGTGCAATACCGGCGATAAGTAGGTGAATCCTTCCTCAGGTCCACAATAACATCCATTATAGCTCCCGTGGGACAAAACACAAACTTGCTATGGTCGTGCGGCGGCAACTGAAAGTGCATGCCCCGTATCACATCCTTTTTCGAGAATGAATAATAACTCTCCCGCAAAGTGAAGTGTATCCCTTGCTTAGCCATGTTCGTCTCATGAAACGTCTTCACAAACGTCCCCCTCGCGTCATGCGATATAGGCAAGGTTATAAGGTATGCTCCTTCTAAACTGATCGGTTCAAATATCATAGTTCCGGTTAACTGCCAGCGGCAACAGAATAGTATCCCGCTCTACTCATTTTCAAATTTTTCAAATTTCCTCATTTTCACATTACCCCAGGTATTCCTCAATCTGCCTCAAACACTTTTCTCCCGCACTATGATGTTTATCAGCATACCACTCCGCTGTCCACCTGATAGCTGTGCGCGCATCCATGTGGCTCTTCCAGCCCATGTGCTCAAGTGCCTTAGTGCTGTCCAGCAGCAGCAGCTTAGCCTCGTGCGGAGCACCCTCCAGTTTCATAGCCTCGTGGCTGCCTGCACCATAGGCTGCAATAAATGTTTTCGTCAGGTCCTCTACTGTCAGCATATCCTCGGGGTTCGGGCCAAAGTTGTATGCCGTAGCATATTTTATCGGGTCCTCAGTCATTTTGGCTGCCAGCAGCAGGTAAGCCCCCACCGGTTCCAGTACATGCTGCCACGGCCTTATGCTTGCAGGATTGCGCAGCTTCACCGTTTCTCCAAACGATATCGCCCGCACAATATCCGGCACTATCCTGTCATCCGAATAGTCCCCGCCGCCTATCACATTCCCTGCCCTCGCCGCAGCTATCGCCTTCTTATGTTTGCTATGATCCTTAGGATTAAAGAACGACCGCCTGTAAGAATCTATCACTATCTCTGCCGCTGCCTTGCTTGCCGAATACGGATCATAACCACCCAGTTTATCATCCTCCTTAAATGGCTCTCCCCGCTCCGGGTTGTCATAGACCTTGTCGGTGGTTATCATCACGCCCACAGCTGGTTTCTCTAAGCTGCGCATTGCATCGAGCACATGTGCTGTGCCCTGTGCATTCACCAGGAAAGTATAGTCAGGCATTTCATAACCCCTGCGCACCAATGCCTGCGCTGCCAGGTGAAAAACAAAGTCCGGCTCGAACCTTACCAGCTCTGTCGCCAGCTTTTGCTTGTCGCATATATCCGCAATCACACTGCTGTAGCACAGACTGTCACCATTAATTTGATGATACAGGTCATTGCTTTTCTCCGGCGCCAGCGAATAGCCTTTCACATTCGCGCCCAGCCAGTGCAGTATCTGCAGCATCCACGCCCCCTTAAAACCCGTATGCCCAGTCAGGAACACACGCTTGCCGTTAAATACCTTCCGAAGGTATGCGGCGGTTACCATTTTTTCCATATAGGGTCTGTTTGCCACAGGTTTTCTAATTCTTCTTTGTCGCGCAGCGTATCCATGCACTTCCAGAAGTTGTGGTGCCTGTATGCGGCTATTTGTTTATCCTTTGCAAGATCGTCCAGAGGCTGGCGCTCCCACATGATATCATCGGCGTCGTCGTGAAGGTATTCGGCTATGCCAGGTTCTATCACAAAGAATCCGCCGTTGATCCATGTGCCGCTGTCGGCAGGCTTTTCTTCAAAACCATCTATGATCCCCGATTCCTCCATCTTTATCACCCCGAAACGGCTTGTAGCCTGTATGGCTGTCATGGTACATATCTTGCCGCTCTGCTCGTGGTATTTAATCAGGTCGTCAATGTTTACATCGGACACCCCGTCGCCATAGGTGAGCATAAAGCGCTCATTGCCCACATACTGCAGCACCCTTTTCAGGCGGCCCGCCGTCATAGTGTCCGCACCGGTATCAATCATGGAAATCTTAAACGGCTCCGCGCTCGTCCGGTGCACCTCCACCGAGTTTGTCCGCAGGTCCACCGTAATATCCGCATTATGCAGAAAATAATTGGCGAAATACTCCTTGATCACATGCGCCTTATACCCCAGGCAGATGATAAATTCCGTATGCCCGTAAGCGGCATAGATCTTCATAATATGCCACAATATGGGTTTACCACCTATCTCTATCATAGGCTTGGGCTTCAGCAGCGACTCCTCCGATATCCGGGTACCCCTGCCACCCGCAAAAATAACTACTTTCATTTTTATGTAATTTGTATTCTGTATACCCAGAATTGCGACAAATATAATACATCAGGGGTTACCAGTTAAAGGGTTTGATTTGTTAAAAGGTTAATTGTTGTGAAATTGTTGTCCGGGCGGTGTAGCCGCTTTCTGGCTTTCAGGGCGGTGGCACCATTTAAGGTCCGGATTTCTATCCGGCCATTCAATAAAAGCCGAAAATAGCACTGTCATGGTGAGCCGCGCCGAACCATGACACGCTGAAGTACCCAATGAAGCCGATTAGAATTCCTGCCTCCCTAGTGCGGAGCAAACCCAGGTAATTTGGGGGAGATGCAATGTACTGTCTGTATTTCCCCATTTTCTTTCAAAAAATTAATTTTTCTAATTTCTATTGATAATCAAGTCTTTATCGCTTTTCAATTCCCCATTATTTCCCCATTTTCTCCCCTTCCGTTTTTTGACTGCCGCTGTTGAAATACCTCTGCTGCCGACGAAACGTTACATAACAACTGCACCGAAAAGGCCACAAAGATGGCGCAAAGAAGCGCAAAGTCTGTTATGGGGTTTGTGAGGTTGTAATCTCAATATTATAGCCGCAAAAATCAGGCCGGATGGTGTGGTGGCAGGCTGGAAATTAGCCACATTTTTTGTGCGTTTTCGAGGGATGAGTTGTGGGGTAAGGGTTTGGTGTGTTTGGAATTTTGTAGGAAAATAGTTTGGGTGTAAAATTGGCAGGCACAATGTTATATTTCCGGCCGTCATTGCAATACAAGGCGCTTACGGCCAAACAAATCATATTGTTCAAAAAGGATAGTCCTCAACTGAATATTGTACGTCAATGTTGTCTCTTTTTGATTCAGATCAGGTGTGTGAAATGTCTGAAATGTTACAGTTTGACCTGTGCCGTCGGTTAGCTTATAATGAAGGTCATTGTCACCAAATCCAAGTACATTTTTGTCGAACCTTACCGTGGAATCGTTAATAGTAGTAAATGTTATGTTAGCGGTCATCACAGTAGTGCTATCTATTCCTGCCAGATAGGAAACTGTGTCGTGCAATAGTCCAGAGAGTACTTTTGTTCCGGTGATATTGGACAGATAGTCTTTTAAATTCGGATTTGGTTGATATAGTTTTGTCGATATATTAATCTCGGTGCCGCTATACGAAGTATTGTATTGTGACTCATATTGCATGGAGCCACCCACGTAATCATAGGTCAGGGTTGATTCGATTAACTTACCCGCAAAGGAGTTGTCAATGTTGAAAATGAAGGTATGGTTATTTAAGTCTGTGCGCCGATAAGCCAGTGTGTCTCCGAATACGACGAGCTTTGACTCGTTTACAACAAATACATTAAATTGAGTAAAGACATCGAGTTGGGGGGCATTTGCATACGTTCCAGCTCCTATTGCAATCCAGGTTCCGTTCATTTTTGCATTCGTATAGCTGGTCGCGGTTTTCTTGCAATCAGAAAGGCAACTGATCAGTAAAATACCATACAGGCATAGGAGTATATTTCTGTACATACCATCAAATATATCAAAAACCGTGCTAAATTTAAAGTGCCCGAATTCTTCCGTTGGCCGTTGACTCAATCTATGTCACCCTGGACCGCAATCTTCTTATTGCCAACCCCACTGGTCGAAGTTATACCGTTCAAAAGCAAACCTTTTCAAACATTTTTTTTATGTTTGTATTTGCAGGTAGTAAGCCCGTTTTTACTTCACTCTGAAGTTTGGGACGCTATCTGCTTTTTTAGTTCTTGTTCCGCCTT
>CAIMDZ010000040.1 GCA_903839875.1 uncultured Bacteroidota bacterium | reverse complement strand
GACCGTAAGCCTATGTTCCCAAGCCCAATCAAGGCCTGCGCAACACAACTCCCCTCTTTTTTTCAAAGAGGGGACAGCCTGAAATCGGCGACGGCCGATTTCAGGCAGGGGTGATCAGCACTCGCGCTTTAAACCCCACTGGTTTAAGTCTTCCAGACTTAAATCACCAATCAAACGAAGGTCTCTGACCGGCAAAAAATATATTCTGGCACCAAATCGAAGAACCAATCTCCCTCCTCACTGGGATCAGTCTTCCAGACTGCCCCCAATACTATGAAGGTCCCTGACACGAAGAGTAGAGCAGCAATGCTTTGCGGCTCAAACTATTTTTGTAAAGAATCGCAACCTTACTACCTTTAAATTACTATGGATATAAGTTATATCATAAGTTCTCCAGAAATGCAGGCAGGTATTATTATTCTTGCGGGTGGCATGTTTATGGCAGTGGGTATTTTGAAAATGAAGCATATTGGCAAAAAGAATTGTACAATGCCGTCAAAGGCTGTCATTCATGAAATAACTCCGGCATTTCCTGATTCAAGTAACATTAATGCTGGTATGGTGATAAGGTTCCCGACCAAAGACATGACGTGGATAAAAGGCAAAGTAAATGACTATTCTCCTTTTTATAAATTGGGTGAAACAATTGATATATTATACAATGAGGAAGACCCGAATGATTTCCTGGTAGTGTCAAAGAAACAAAATATTAGCTACCTGGTTTTCGTTATTGTGGGGGGAATTGTGGTGGGCTCCGGGGTACTTAGGTTATTGCGTATTTTATGATCCTCTTTTACTAAAAAAATGAAACCTAAACACATTATATACCTGCTCGTTCTATTCCTTTCTCTAAATTGTTTTGGGCAGAAACTGCGGCAAGAGTTTCCATCACAACACAGCAATCACATACTCACCTTAAAGGGCTGGCTTATTTTTAGTTGTGGAGATGTTCTAATAATTTCCAGCGACAAAATAAACCCAACCAATAACAACTTCTTTTTGTGGGATCATTTTACAGGATACAAAGTCACTGAATTTTACGACGTGTATCGGTATTACAATTTGGCGACGGTGAAAGAAGTTTATAATGCGACTTATAACGCCCGATATAAAATCCGCATTTGCCCTGTTTTATTTAAATTTAATTATGACAGAGATTACATCTATACGCCTGATACCTTGAATTTGGAATTAATGAACCGGAATAATAAGATAAGACTTAAATACGTAAATTACCTGGATCACGAAGATTTGAGCATATCACCTTTTAATCCAAAAGATTCTGTTAGGCTGGGCGCGCCAGTTGACCCAGCACTGCAACGTCCTTGTTGCGGATATTAGGTGAATCTATCCATAGCGTTTGTAAGTTTCAAGAACAACTTTAGCGATTTTCATTCTCATCTCTACGCAGCCGTCTTATTACCCTTCAATAACGACATTACACCGTTTGTAAATGATCCATATTTCCTGATGATCTTCTGGTAATCAGCTTCGGTTAGATTTACTCATTTTTTATTTTTTGTCCCCAGGTTGAAACCGGGGCTATGGGAAATATTTTTAATCAAAAAATTTATATCCTGCAAAAAAAATCCCCCGCATCGCTGCAGGGGATAAATATTCCTAACTTTGGTTAGCTTCGCTATCTTATCAACGTGACGCTTCCCTTATAGACTATGTTGCTGCCGCCGGGACGGGCTACAATGATCAGGTAGTTATAAGTGCCCAGATCCTGTGGCTGGCCGTGGTAGGTACCATCCCATCCATGATCCTTGCTGTTGGAGTAGAATATTTCCTGGCCCCAACGGTTATATACCCTGAACTCAACAAGGTGCTGGAACTTAAGACCAATCGGCATGAACACATCGTTAACGCCATCTCCGTTAGGAGTAAAGGCTGAGGGTACATCCTGGGTCATATTCGTGTCTACATAGATGGTAATCTGGGCAGAATCAAGACAACCGTTCACATCAAGGCCAAAGACCGTATAGGTAGTGGTATGCTCAGGCGTTGCAACAGGGTTATTGATATTGGCGTTGTCGAGTGTGCCGTCATTAGGCCTCCAGTAATAGTATACCTCGTTGCTTGCATTGAGTTGTACACTGCTGCCGTAATCAATAGTTCCGCTGGCGGTGAGGTTACCCAACTTGGCGCCTATTACAGATGTTATCACAATGGTATCCGATACAGGGCAACCATCAGGCACTATGGTCGGCACAGTTACGGTCAGTATGTCGGTAAACTTGCCGAATCCTGATACATGGGGTATCTGCACAGTTGGATCATCGAGGTTAGGCGATGATTCTGTCCATGAGTAATTATACGCCCATGCCACCGGAGGTATGGAAGACACTACGTTGGTTAATGCCAGTGGTTGAGACAGGCAAAGCAACGTATCATTGAATGACTTGATAAATAACTGCACTACAGTTACAGGATGAGTCACAGGATTTTCACAACCCATAGGATCAATTGCTATAAGGGTTACCGGAAAAATGCCGGGGGCAGTAAATACGTGTGTCGGATCTAATGTATTATCTGTTCCGCCATCTCCAAAATTCCATGACCAGGCAGGGGTCCATGTAAATCCTGCAACAGGAGTAGTGTTAGTACTGTCATCAGCATATGAACTATTGGTGAAGGTAACAGTGGCTCCGTTATCCAGGCATAAAGTATCAGGTGTAGCAGCGAATACCGCATGAACATCATGGAACAGGTTTATCGTTTCCGATATTTGTGATGTACAATGAATGTTGGTGAGGTATAAAGTAACGGTATAAGTCTGGTGCGCATTGTACACATGATAAGTATTGCGGGAATAGTCATTAGGAGTAGCATCACCAAAATCCCAGCGATACGTCATGGCATTACTTGATGAATTAGTGAAGAAAACGGTATCGAAATTACAGCCATAATGCAATTCAGGTTTAAATCCGGGAACAATACCAGGCCAGATATTAATACTGGAAGTAGCCTTACAGCCATGTATGGTAGTACCGGTACAAACAAACGTACCCTGCATACTGGAGTCGAATGGTGTGACAGATGGGTTTTGCATAGTTGAAGTAAATCCGAAAGGACCTGTCCATAAGAACGTCTCCCCTATTGAATCGAGGTTAGCGACTAAATTCAGCGGATTCATTAATGGTGAGCATGCCGGGCTAATATTACTTGTCAGAGTAACAATTGGTAACGGATGAATCATCACATGTACATAGTCGGTATCAATAATGCCAAGTTTTGTTTTAATCACATAATAGGTACCCGTATCAGCCCATGTAGCCGGGTAAATATGAGGGCTGTGAATATGGCTGGTAAAGCCTGAAGGTCCCCACCAGTAATAAGTAGCGCCGGTTGAATCACCAGTCATAGTCAGGTCAAGTTCGTCGCCGATACAAGGATCATTAGCAAATGCAAAATGGCAGGGCCTGATGGTGAAAACAAATGTATGGGTATTGCAGGAATACATACCGCAAGCGCTGTCTGTACCTGTAACTGTATAAGTAGTGGGGCCTGTTAAAAAGCTTCCTCCCACCACTACCCTCGTTCCGGTAGTTGCAGATAATCCTGTTCCGGGCGACCATGTCCAATGGCTCCAGGTCCAGTCTTTGTCTGAACCAAATAAAATGTTTACAGGAACAGTGTCAATACCCGGAGGTAAGGTACACATATCGAATGTGTCGGGATAGTTATTTACTCTTGAACCGTTTACTACCAGCTTGGGATCAGGCAAAGCGCCTTCAGAATCAATTCCGGTTGGGCCATTAAAAATATAGGCATAAGAAATAACAGCACTGTCTCCGGCAGCTATATTACCCAATTTCCAGATAAGGCCGATACCAATATCCCCCGGATGGTTTACGCCTACATTAAAGTAGGATGTACCACCAAATGTACCGGTCATAGCCCAACCTGCTGCCAGATCTTCAGTACTTGCCAAAGGCCACCAATTGTAAATAGTGGCAACTGCGCGGCAATCCTTGGTAGCCAAAGTTAAAGGCGGAAGTGTAGGGCTCATACCCCTGGCCGTTACGGAAACTTTATGAGTAGGATTAGGAACTGTTGCATTTTGAAAATCAATTACGTTATTGGTACTAAAACTTCCTCCTGGCCACGTTTCATCGTTATCAGGGTCGCATGATCTCCAGAAGTATACCTGGGGCATAGCTGTACCGCTTGTATTGTAAAAGAAATTTGTTACAACTACAGCTGATGCATGAGTGTCAACCCTTGTAATGCTTTTCATTACCAATTGGCCGGAGAGTACTCCAGCCCAATTAGCTTTAATTACACCACCTGAATTGGAGTAACCGGTAATACCACCGCCGGTCATCGTTGCTCCGCCTGTTGGTGCATAACCTGTACCTGAGCCCTGGTAGCCCTGAATACGGGCAGTACCATTATATTGTATTTCCCATCCTTCAAAAGGTGAACCCGGATAAGTATAATCACCCATGTATGCTGGAGTGCCTACCGTCCAGCCGTCATGGCCATAATCATAAACTTCAGCAAGCGCGGTACCGACTCCATGTGGATGGTACCCTCCGGGGGCACCTGAAGGTATACCAAATGAGCCATTGCCCTGCATACCAATTTCAAGCCAGGCACCTTGTAAATAGGCGCTTGTTCCAACTATTTGGGCGAAGGTTGAATTCGCGGCAAAGATCAAAAATACTGCAACTAGGGATAAACGATTACGCATATATTTTCTTATTTTAAAAAACATTGGTTAAATGTAGTAATTTTCTTTATGATTATAAAACAATTCTTTACATAAAATTATTTAAGGCTTTTTTTCGAAAATAATCCTGTCACTTATTAAAGACAATATATTATTCATAAAGGTTGGTATAAATTATAACATATTTTTTTTAGCAATTTATTATTGCGTATAATTATATAAAAATAATGCTTTTTAATATTTCATATTATTAAAATCCCTTGCATTATTTTGCAAGGGATTTATTGATTTGAGAATAAACAAAGCGGTTACCAGACTCTTACACGTTCATTTTCCGGACGGAAGGCTTTATCTGTAGGCTTAATATTAAATGCCTTATACCATGCTTCCATATTGCTTGGAGGTAAATTGCAACGAAGTTCAGATGGTGAGTGCGGATCGGTTTTTAAACGGTTTGCCAGTTCCTTGGGACGGGTATTAGCGCACCATACCTGTGCCCAGCTAAGGAAGAATCGCTGGTCGGGGGTAAATCCGTCTATTTTCTCAGTTCCCTTACCTTGAGGTGTTTTCTTGAATGCTTCATAGGCAATATTAATACCGCCAAGGTCGGCAAGGTTCTCGCCTTCAGTCAGGCTGCCATTGGCATGACAGGTATCAATTACAATAATCTTGCTGAATTGATCCACCATCTTCATTGCTTTGGTAACAAAATTGGCAGAATCTGCAGAACTCCACCAGTTGCTCAGGTTACCCTCTGCATTATACAACCTGCCCTGGTCATCAAATCCATGGGTCATTTCATGCCCTATTACCGCGCCTATACCGCCGTAATTAATGGCGTCGTCCGCTTTTTCATCAAAGAAAGGGAATTGAAGAATACCGGCAGGAAAGACGATCTCATTGAATGCTGGATTGTAATAGGCATTTACCGTAGGTGGTGTCATCCCCCACTCCGACCTGTCAACCGGTTTGCCCAGTTTATTCAGCTCATAATTATACGACCATTGTGCTGAGGCCAGCACATTTTTTACAAAATCATTGTTCACAATAGTAAGTGCGCTGTAATCCTTCCATTTGTCGGCATAACCTATCTTTTTCATAAACGCATTCAACTTTGTCTGGGCTTTCCTTTTAGTACTGTCACTCATCCAGTCTATTTTTGCAATGCGCTCTGAATAAGTTTGCTGCAGGTTATTTACCAGCTCCATCATGCGTTTTTTCGCTTCGGGCTTAAAATATTTGTCAACATATAACTGGCCTAGCAACTCGCCTTCAGTGCCATCAACCACCTGCAAGATCCTTTTCCACCTAACCCTTTGTTCCTGTTGTCCACGCATTTCTTTGCCATAAAAATTAAACCTTGTAGTATCGAAAGAAGCGCTCAGATAGGGAGCCATCTGATTCACAAGATGAAACTTCAGGTATTTTTTCCCTGTGTCCAATGGTGTTGCCTTTAATTGCTTTGCCATTTCAACAAAGAATTTCGGCATACCCACAATCAGAGTATCCTCTCCTTTAACCTTCAGATGAGCTAGTAAAGTCTTCCAGTTCAGCCCGGGAGTTTGTTTGTTTAACTCATCGGTGGTAAATTTATTATAGAGTTTATTTGGGTCACGCATTTCTACCTTGGTCATTGATGCATTAGCCAATAATTGTTCCAGACCGAATATGTCTTTGCCTTCTTTTTCAGCAGTAATACTGTCATCACCCATCAGCATCAGTATTTTGGGCAGATAATGTTTGTAGGCCTCACGTATCTTGGAGGTGCGTTCGTCATTATCAACATAATATTCTTTACCGGGCATACCCAGACCGCCCTGGCCGAACTGACAGATCTCTTTACTTACATTTTTATCATCCGGCGAAATACCAAAGCTGAATAACTGATCAATACCCTGAGTATGCTCAATACCTATCTCCTCTGTCAATTCATTTACATCCTTAAGGTTATTGATCCTTCCCAGTACTTCATTAAGGGGAGTGATACCTATTTTATTTATGGTTACGCTATCCATTCCTGTGCGGTAAAAATCACCCACTTTCTGAACAATACTGCCTTGAGGAGCATTTGCAATGGCAGCAGCAGAATCTAGCAATGTGTGGAGTGCCTTGTAGTTATTTTCCTGCAGCATGTTAAAGCTGCCCCACCTTGTTTCAGATGCCGGGATCGGGTTATTCTTCAACCAGGCACCATTGGCAAATTGGAAGAAATTATCACCGGGATGCACGGTAGTATCCATGTTCGCGGGATCAATAAATTTTCGGGGGGATGTTTCAGCGCCTTTTTTCCCGGGCTGATTGCAGGAGGCAATAGATAATATTGCTATCCCTGCAATGATCGTTTGTTTGAAATGCATATAACTATTTATTAATTTTAGAGCGCAAAAGTACAATAAACATAGTGGGAAACATAATTAATGATCTTTAATTAAAGAGTGAAAATCGGGGGGATATTTATTTTTTCTAAAAAATTTCAATTTATCACAAATTGCAGAATGATTGATTCATTTTTCCTGTTGATTAAAAATACACGTAGAAAGGCAAACCGAAAGTGGTAAATTAGCAGGTAAATGACTGGTAGGCGCATTTATCACCTCAATCAATTTGAATGAAAAAATGTAAAAATCCGGTGAATTCTTTCCGATTTTATCCATTTTAAGCCATTTTTTTTCATTTTTTTACTTTTTTCTTTCATTTCGTGTTTTGGCTTAATTGATTACTTTTGCAGTCCAAATAAAAAATTTCAGATCTACATGGCTACAACAGCAGATATGCGTAATGGGTTGATCATTAAACTTGATGGAAGCCTTTACTCAGTGGTTGAATTCGGACAAAACAAAACGGCACGCGCAGCTGCAAAAGTATGGGCTAAGCTAAAAGGAGTGGACAACAATCGCTCTATAGAACATACCTGGAACTCAGGTGATAACATATTCCCGATCCGTGTTGAGAAACGTCCCTACCAGTTTTTATATAAGGATGACAGCGGGTTTAACCTGATGGACAATAATTCATTTGAACAGATTGTTGTCAATGAAAATTTAATAGAGCACCCGGAATTATACAAAGACGGCCAGGAGTGTTTTGTTATTATTAATACAGAAACGGAATCGCCGATGGGTGTTGAATTACCTCCAAGTGTGAACCTGAAGATAACTTATTCAGCACCCGGCGTTAAAGGAGACACAGCAACAAGGGCGACTAAACCGGCAACTTTAGAAACCGGCGCAGTGATCCAGGTACCTCTGTTTGTAAATGAGGGGGAACTCGTAAAAATAGATTCTAAAACAGGAAATTATGTAGAAAGAGTAAAAGGTTAAGATTGTTTTTGAAAAGGAATATTATAATATATTTTTTTATACAAATCTTTTGGTACAATAATTTTCCTTTTCTCATTTTTAGGTTTTGAGTTTGAATTTATAACTTTAAAACAATATTCATGGAGTACAAACAAATCCAGGAGCTGATAAAAACGATTAATAAATCTAATATCAGTGAGCTGTCAATAGAAGAAGGCGATTTTAAAATCACGATAAAACAGGAGGCCACCGGAAACGTTCACTATGTTTCAGCACCCCAGCAAATCGTACACACGCCTCAAACTGCACAGCAGGCAGCATTACCTGCACCGGCGCCTGCAGCCCCGCCGGCTGCAGAGAAACCGGCGCCGCTTCCCCCGGTTAGCAACCTGATCACTATTAAATCCCCAATGATCGGAACATTTTACCGCAGTCCTGCACCTGACAAGCCTATTTTTGTAAATGTTGGAGATGAGATCAAAGCAGGTCAGGTGCTATGTATCATTGAAGCCATGAAACTCTTTAATGAAATAGAAAGTGAAGTAAGCGGCCGCATCGTAAAGGTAATTGCCGACGATTCGTCTCCTGTAGAATATGACCAGCCTTTGTTTCTTGTTGAACCAATTTAATAAATTGCTCAATGACTTAATTGGTCAAAGAAAAAGAATTATAGGCAAAAAATTAATACTTCAATAAAGATTTCAATAAAAAACAAACCAACTCGATTAAAGGTGTTTTATTTCAATTAAGTTAAAACATTGAGTCATTGAGTCATTGCGAAATTGAGTCATTCTAAAACAAGATGTTTAAAAAAATACTGATCGCCAATCGGGGTGAAATTGCGTTGCGTATTATTCGTACGTGCAGAGAAATGGGTATCCGGACGGTTGCTGTTTATTCAACCGCAGATAAAGACAGCCTGCACGTGCGGTTTGCTGACGAGGCTGTATGTATTGGAAAAGCACAAAGCAGTGACTCCTACCTGAACATTCCGCATATAATGGCGGCAGCAGAAATCACTAATGCGGATGCAATTCATCCTGGTTATGGTTTCCTGGCTGAGAATGCAAATTTTGCAGAAATCTGCGCCCAGTACAATATTAAATTTATTGGTCCAACACCTGAGATGATCCGCTCAATGGGCGATAAGATCACTGCCAAAGAGACAATGATAAAAGCCGGGGTACCGGTTATTCCCGGATCAGATGGATTATTGAGCAGCACAGATGAAGCCAGGGAAATTGCTAAAAAAATGGGTTACCCCGTGATCATAAAGGCAACTGCCGGGGGCGGAGGAAAAGGAATGCGGGTAGTTTGGAAGGATAGTGAAATTGAAACCGCCTATAATATGGCGAAAATGGAGGCCGGTGCGTCGTTTAAGAATGATGGTATTTATATGGAAAAGTTCGTGGAAGAACCGCGCCATATAGAGATACAGGTTGCAGGCGACCAATTCGGTACAGTTTGCCATCTGAGTGAACGCGACTGCTCTATTCAGCGTCGTCATCAAAAGTTAGTTGAAGAATCTCCATCTCCATTCATGACTACTGAATTGCGCCAGAAAATGGGGGAAGCCGCCATAAAGGCTGCAAGCGCCATAAATTATGAAAGTGTAGGTACTATAGAATTCCTGGTTGATAAACACCGTAACTTCTACTTCATGGAAATGAATACCCGAATCCAGGTAGAGCATGGGGTTACAGAAGAAGTGATCAGCTACGATCTGATCAAAGAACAGATCAAAATAGCCGCAGGGGTTCCAATAAGCGGCCGTAACTATGAACCAAAAATACATGCAATAGAATGCCGTATAAACGCAGAAGACCCTTATAATGATTTCAGGCCCTGCCCCGGCAAGATAACCGTATTACATACTCCCGGCGGACATGGTGTACGCGTGGATTCCCACATTTATGCAGGATATACAATACCACCTTTTTACGACTCTATGATCGCTAAAGTGATAGCAGTGGCCCAAACACGTGAAGAAGCGATAAACACTATGGAGCGGGCGCTTAGCGAGTATGTGATAGAAGGTATTAAAACAACTATCCCCTTCCACCTGCAACTGATGAAGAACGAGGAATTTAAAAAAGGAAATTTTACTACCAAGTTTATTGAAGGCTTTAAGCTCGTGTAAAAAATATTCTCACAGTCAGGCACTAATGTGTCATGTTCCGAACATTGTCTAAATTCGCACCATGAAAAAAACATTGCTCATAACAGGCGGAGCGGGATTTATTGGCTCCCATGTGGTACGGTTATTTGTACAGAAATATCCTGATTATACTATTGTAAACCTGGATGCCCTTACTTATGCTGGCAACCTGGAAAACCTCAAGGACATAGAGCATTCTTCAAATTATTCTTTTGAAAAAGCAGACATTAACGACACAAACCAGATCAACTTTTTATTCTATAAATACAATTTTGACGGAGTCATTCACCTTGCCGCAGAAAGCCATGTAGATCGCTCCATTACTGACCCGAATGCGTTTATCAGGACCAATGTAATGGGCACTGCCAACCTGCTGAATGCAGCCTGTGCAGCCTGGAAAGGGAATTTTGAGGTAAACGCTTTTATCATGTATCAACGGATGAAGTGTATGGCTCATTAGGCGCTGAAGGATTTTTTACGGAAACCACACCTTACGATCCGCAATCCCCCTACTCTGCTTCCAAAGCCGCATCAGACCATTTTGTACGTGCTTATGGCAATACCTATGGCTTACCCTTTGTGATTACCAATTGTTCAAATAATTACGGTCCAAATCATTTTCCTGAAAAACTGATACCGCTGTTTATTAATAATATACGCAATAATAAACCGCTGCCTGTATATGGCGACGGCAAGTATACCCGCGATTGGCTTTACGTTCTTGACCATGCAAGGGCTATTGATATGGTTTTTCATGGCGGAAGGAATGGGGAAACTTATAACATTGGTGGATTTAATGAATGGCAAAACATAGAGCTGGTTAAATTGCTTTGTAAGGAAATGGATGAAAAACTGGGACGTATTCCGGGTGAATCAGAAAAGCTGATCTCCTACATCAAGGACCGGCCCGGCCACGACCGCCGTTATGCCATTGACGCTAACAAAATCAATAAAGAACTGGGCTGGTACCCTTCGGTGACTTTTGAAGAAGGGCTAAGTAAAACGATAGATTGGTATCTTGCAAACGAAGAATGGCTGAATCATGTGACGAGCGGAAATTATCAGAAATATTACAAGCAACAATACCTTTAGGCTATCGAATACAATAGAAGCAGCAATTAAAAAGTCGTAAGCTCCCCGGCTTATTTTTCACGGACTTACGACTTATAACTCACGACTTATTTATCTGCCGAAGCATTTGCGTAGGCATGACGACTGTAACATGAAAGGAATTATACTTGCCGGTGGCTCAGGCACACGACTTTATCCGCTTACCATTGCAGTTAGCAAACAGCTTATGCCTGTTTTTGATAAGCCGATGGTGTATTATCCATTGTCTACATTAATGCTTGCAGGTATCAGGGAAATACTGATCATCACTACCCCGGAAGACCAGGCTGCATTTAAAAAACTACTGGGCGACGGAAGTAATATTGGTTGCCAGTTCGAATATGTGGCGCAGCCACGCCCTGAAGGTTTGGCGCAGGCTTTCGTCCTGGGCGCTGAATTTATCGGTAATGACCCCGTGGCATTGGTGCTGGGTGATAATATATTCTATGGCTCAGGAATGGGCACTTTACTGAAAAATAAGGTAAACCCCGATGGCGCTGTGGTTTTCGCCTACCAGGTAAATGACCCGGAAAGATATGGCGTAGTGGAATTTGACAAAAATAACAAGGTAATCAGCATAGAGGAGAAACCTGAACATCCTAAATCGCATTTTGCAGTGCCGGGCCTCTATTTTTATGACAACGAGGTGGTAGCCATTGCAAAAGCTATTAAACCATCTGTAAGAGGTGAACTGGAGATTACCGATGTGAACAAAACCTACCTTGAAAAAGGCAAACTGGAAGTAGGTGTACTGGACAGGGGTACCGCCTGGCTGGATACCGGCACCTTTGATTCACTGATTGAAGCCGGAGAATTCATTGAGGTTATTGAAAAAAGGCAAGGCCTGAAAATTGGCTGCATTGAAGAAATAGCCTATCGCAACGGATGGATAGATGATGAACAGATGAACAAATTAGCTACCCTTTATCTAAAAAGCGGTTATGGAGTTTATCTTAAGAAACTGATTGGAAATTTATAGTATCTGCTTTAGGCCACCAATAGTCGAAAGTCGCGAGTTCGCGGGTAGTAAGTTGTGGTTGTAATTTCAGCTTTCGTTGCCTGTCCTGCCTGCCGGTAGCCGCCGAGGACTTAAAAGAAAGAAATGTCTTTAAAATCTTTATTGTCCCAGCTTGGTTACAACTATTTCACAACCACGGCGTTAGCACCATTCTGGGTTCGGGAATTCTATTGGGCAAAGAATTACACATGATAATTAATCAAGTTTCAAAAATCGTGTAAGAACAGTTATTTTATTTATTTCAAACTTATTAACAATATGTGGATAAATGATTAATTTCGACTCCATTTTTTATTATGTCTGTACCAAACTTTATAGGAATTGACCTCTTTTCGGGTGCCGGTGGCATGTCCGAAGGGGCAGCTTCTGTTGGCGTAAAAATTAAAGTTGCTGTTGAGTTAGATAAGTATGCTGCGATAACATACAAGACAAACCATCCGTATACAGAAGTGTTTAATGATGACATTCGCAAGTTTAAATTAGGTAATAAAGTTGCTGCAAATAAAAGTGATGTAAAAATACTTTTTGGCGGACCGCCATGCCAGGGCTTTTCTACGTCTAATCAGAAAACACGAAACAAAGAGAATGAGGATAACTGGCTGTTCAAAGAATATTTGAGAATAGCAAAAGAAGCGCGAGCCGATTGGGTAATTGTTGAAAACGTAAAAGGAATCATTGAAACGGAAGATGGTTATTTTTTTGATCAGATAAATAAGCAGCTACATAAAATCGGGTACACAACATCGTCGGCAGTTCTGAACGCAGCAGATTATGGAGTGCCGCAAATACGAAACAGGGTTTTTATTGTAGGTTCATTGCATGGCGCTAAATACACATTTCCTACACCTACTACCAAAAAACATGTAACGGTTAGAGAGGCTATTTCTGATTTGCCATTTTTAAATAATGGCGCAAACCTTCATGAATTGGATTATCGTGATACTATAAAAAACTATTACCAAAAATCAATCCGGAAAAATTCAAAGAAGTCAATTAATAACTTGGTTACCCGGAACGCAAAATTTGTTTTAGACCGTTATAGTCACATACCCCAAGGTGGTAATTGGGTAGACCGGGAGCTACTCCAATTGAAATCGTTAATGGAGAAAAACTTGTAGAAATGTTTGAAATGTTTACACTTGGTTTAACTCCTAAAACAATTTATGAAATCGATATCAAATTCTTTGAAGAATTTTTGTAATAAGTTATCCCAGGCACATTGTTCTGAATGTTAGCGAAGCGCATACAGAACAAAAATGAAACCCCATCAGCGATGATATTCAAAATCCCCCTTATATCCCACCACAAAACATCTGTCCCTGCTGGTTCTCTCCAAAGCCGAGCTTGTGCTGAGGCAGTGGAACCAACGGGATCTATGAACTGAAGCTGAAATTTTCTCCCGTCGTCTGTAATCTCAAAAAATAAAAATTGCAAGAAACCCACCCCACAAAAAACAAACCATTAAGAACGTAACCAGATAAAAAGTAAAAAAAACACACTTGCAAATATAAGTAAGCATAAAAGTTTGCAAATATGAAACAGCACTGCCGGGTTTTTAATTTTTAGCAGCCAGGCGCAACAGGATGGAATAGAAATCCGGTTTAAAAATGAAATGCAGGGACAAAGCTTTTGCCCGCTAACGGGGGCAATGACATGTTACCCATCCTAACCACTTCCATTTTTTCCCCAATTCATAATACCTAACCATATGCTCATCAAACTATTAGCCTAAAAAAACTTTCTATCATAGCCCAAAAACTGCACTATCATATAAGTTATATTTTGTAATTTCAAATATCTTATTTATATTTGTAGGTTTAAAGAAACCATCAGAGATTCCGGGGTTTGATTGTAATTATTTCGGGAATGTAGGGGCGGTACCCATGCCTGCCTGCCGAATAGGTAGGTATCCATCCGAACTCGCGCAGGACAGATAACAACGGGCATGTAGGGGTTGCCCTTGCGGCTACCCTCTCGCGCAGGGCACACAATGCGTATCAAGGCTCCAATTTTTAATATTAATATAGATATTATGCATAACCATACTTCCGGTCGCACTTCCGCTTCCGGAAGAAACCGGAAAGAAACCAGAAATTGATAGAAATACAACTGATTGAAAATCAATGATAAGTTACTGAACCAGCAAATTATTTTTTATCTGTAAATTTTTACAAAACAATTACAGTTATGAATTACATTCATATTAATACTCTGCCGCGGCGGATTAAATCCAATAGGCCCGATAGCTATCGGGAGGTATTGCCCACCAGTTACAAAAACTTTGTCACACCTGCGACAAAGTACGACAATGATACGACATTTGGATATTTGTAATAAGGCTGACAGTAACGCATTTCAACCACATTTATGATATGAGTTATCCACAAAAAAATGTTTAAATGCGACAATGAAATCCGTAATAATTTGGTTGCTCTGTACTATCCGCCGTGGCGGATTAAATCCCATAGCCCGATAGCTATCGGGAGGCATCCCCCATCGGACACAAAAAGCATTGTCACACATGCGACAAAATACGACAATGATACGACATTTGGATATTTGAAATAAGGCTGACAGTAAAGCATTTCAACCACGTTTATAATATGAGTTATCCACAAAAAAGTGTAAAAATGCGACAATGAAATCCGTAATAATTTGGTTGCTCTGTACTATCCGCCGTGGCGGATTAAATCCCATAGCCCGATAGCTATTAGGAGCCATCCCCCCGGCGCTGGTTTAAGTCCCTACACTGGTTTAAATCTTCCAGACTTAAACCAGTACGGGTGCGGAGCCTGCCGGCAGTCAGGGCAGGTTGCAGGATTTATTCTGACATCTTCACTTATATTTGTAGGTCTACAAAAGAATACGGTAACATGCTTTTTAATTCTTTTCAGTTTTTACTGTTCTTTCCTGTTGTTACCGTTATCTATTTTTTGCTGCCGTATAAGTTCCGCTGGTTTCATTTGCTGGCTGCCAGTTCCATTTTTTATATGGCTTTTGTGCCTGTATATATCCTGATTCTGGCATTTACCATTATCATAGACTACATAGCCGGAATAATGATAGAAAATGCCGAAGGAAGACGGCGAAAAGGGTTCCTGGTGATGAGCCTGGTGGCTAACATTGGCGTACTGGCCGTATTCAAATATTACAATTTTTTCACCGGAAACATCAATCATCTGCTTTCAGTTTCAGGTTCAGTTGCCCACTTGCCAATATTAGCCATTATTTTACCTATTGGGTTATCGTTCCATACCTTTCAGGCAATGAGTTATACGATAGAAGTGTATCGTAACAACCAAAAAGCGGAACGGCATTTTGGTATTTATGCATTGTATGTGATGTTCTACCCCCAGCTTGTGGCAGGACCAATAGAAAGACCACAAAACCTGCTACACCAGTTTTATGAGCATCACGATTTCAGTTTTGAAAACTGCAGGGAAGGCTTAAAACAAATGCTCTGGGGTTTCTTCAAAAAGATAGTAATTGCCGACCGCCTGGCGTTAATTGTAAGAACAGTATATAAGCACCCCGAACATTTTAACGGAGTTTCACTTACCATAGGTACTCTGTTTTTTGCCTTCCAGATTTACTGTGATTTTTCAGGTTATTCAGATATCGCCATTGGCGCTGCGAGAGTTATGGGGTTTAACCTGATGAGAAACTTTAACCGGCCCTACTTTGCAAAATCCATTTCTGAATTCTGGACCAGATGGCATATTTCATTATCCACATGGTTCAAAGACTATCTGTACATCCCGCTTGGCGGCAACAGGGTTTCTGTTCAACGGTTGTACCTGAATCTGGCTATTGTGTTTCTTTTGAGCGGTTTATGGCATGGCGCTAACTGGACATATATTGTATGGGGTGCACTGCATGCCTTCTACCTTATTTTCGGACTGGCGACAAAGAAAACACGGGTTTCGCTGATGCATTCTATTGGCATTAAAGAGTCTTCATCACTCAACAATGCCTTATCCACGTTTATTACTTTTTTCCTGGTAAGCTTTGCATGGATATTTTTCATTTCTTCCAGCCTGCATGACGCCCTTTATGTAAGCACGCATCTTCATACCGGGTGGAGTCAGGTACTATCAATGCATGGGGTAAAATCTGTGCTTACCGCCATAGGGGGTAATGATACAATCACAGGCACATTTAATGCAATTACGGGTATTATACTCATCCTGTTCCTGGAATATGTGCAACGCAAAACCAAGGATGGACCGGCAATAAATATTGTACAGAGTAAACCCATCCTGGTAAGATGGAGCTTCTACTCATTTTTAATACTGGCCATTTTACTCTTGGGTGTTTATGAAAACAGTGAATTTATTTACTTTCAATTTTAGCGCCGGATGAGAAAAAATAGCAAACAAATATTATTGTTCTTTGTGCTGGTGACAGCGCTTATCTGCAGTGTTCAATTTGCTATTGACTATAGTTACCGCAAAAGAGTAACCAATAAATTCACCAACATGCTTACGCATAAAACAGATGCGGAGATAATGATATTCGGCAGCTCGGTAGCCTACCATCAGTTCGACCCATCTGTCATAGATAGCGTTACCGGGATGACCACTTTCAACATGGGCTGGCCGGGTATGTTCTTTGTTCAGTACAACGGCCTTATTAAAGAGTACCTTTCTTACGAAAAGAAATGCAAATGTATTGTCATCGCCTGCGACTTCGATAATCTGGGCCGGAATAAACTGATTACCCGCCCCGACCTTTTCTGGGCCTACCTGGGTAACAACAATGTTTACAATTCTTTGAAAGAACTGGAATACTGGAAAGCCTTCCGTGCACGGTATATGCCAGGCTACAAACTCACCTTGCTGAACAAGGCATTCTATACAGACCTCATGCTCGCAGCGCATAAAACTGATAGCTTCCGAGGTTATGAACCAATGCCTGCACAATGGGAGCAAAGCGATACCATCAAGCCATTTGATGCACGGTATGATGAAAGTGTGTATGATGAATTTAAAACTACCCTGCAGGAAATAACAGGAAAAGGAATAAAAGTAGTTTTGATCATTCCACCTGTTTATCGTGAGGGTTATGCACTGATCAGGAATGGGGAAATGATAAAAGGAAAATACAAATCTTTAACAGCTAAAAACATATACTACCTTGATTATACATCACTATCTCTTTGCGAAACAAAGGGAAATTTTCACAATTTCACTCATCTCAATTATGCCGGAGCCTCCCTTTTTTCCGATACCTTTGCACACGATTTAGTTAAGATTGTTCATGAATAATATAATGTTCTGGTTGCAGCCGCTGATTTCGGCTTTTATAGGATGGGTTACCACATGGGTGGCTATCAAAATGCTTTTTCACCCGAGGAACCCCGTGCGCTTTTTAGGAATAACCATCCAGGGTGTTTTCCCGAAACGACAGAAACAAGTAGCAGAAAAACTGGGAGCGATCGTTGCCAAAGAGCTGATACACTTTGATGAGATAGCAGGCATGCTCAAAGACCCGCAGCAATTAAAAGATCTGAACCCAACCATCGAAAAGCACATTGATACTTTTCTCCATGTTAAGTTAAAAGAAAAATTACCTGTTATTTCCATGTTTGTGGGTGAAGGGACAATGACGAAAATAAAGGAAGGCATGATGGAAGAAATAGAACTGCTGCTGCCTGAGATCATCAGTCAATACACCGATTCCCTGGGCAAAAAATTAGACATTGAAAAGATAGTAACAGATAAGGTGACCAATTTTTCCTCTGATAAGCTGGAAGAAATACTGCAGGCCGTAATGAAAAAGGAATTCTGGTTCCTGGAGGTTGTGGCTGCTGTTTTGGGCTTCCTGATTGGGCTGGTTCAAGTGGGATTGGCATTTCTGTAAATCAAAAAATAATGTAAAATTCCATTTCAGGTATGTTTATTTGTATAGATAGATGTGCCACACCTCGGAGGTGTGGCACATCTGCTAAGCTCAATGCCTTAGTGTTTGCCTAATTTTAAATGAAAGGAATGTCCGCCACCATGATGCCCGCCACCACCGCGATGCCCGCCACCACTGTGAAAATGTCCGCCACCTCCGCGATAGTGCCCACCGCCTCCATGGTGATGCCCACCATAATGATGGTGTGAATGCCCGAAGAATCCAAACCACCATGGACCGCTACTTCCATAAAATGAAGGTCCGCGTTCCATTCGGGTATTACTATGATTCATATCGCCTTCTGCAATACACACCACAAGCCCCACAGTAAACAAAGCTGCGCCCGCAACGGCCACGTTACTATAGGTATTATACGTTTTCCAATCGTTGTGGCTTAACTTAGGGGGAGTTAAAGTATTATTTTCATCAACGCCACCCACCTGGCTCATCCCGACTAACCCAGCGATCATACCAACAATGCCTACTGCTGCCATCAATGGGCCTGCTTTTACTTTTTGTCCACCGCCACCCGACTTATACCTGGTGAAGGATTGCTGAAATTCACTCTTGTCAGCTTCCGAAAGAACCAGGTTATTTAATTGATCTTCTTTCATAGATCCATGGCTGGCTAAGCTGATTTGCATTTCTGAGTATCCAGGGTCAAGATGGGAAAAGTTATAGGCTGAATATTCTTTGATTTGAGGTTGGATCTGGGGAAGCCCTGAGAGCGATAACTGACCATGTGCCTGGCACAAAAACAAGAAGACAGATGTAATAATGGAAATACTTTTTTTCATAACTATGTGTTTTAGAATAGTTTAAAAAGTGATTAAAAATATGTTTTATTATATAAAATACAAAGAACTGAGAATAATAATTTTTTAAAAAAATAGAAGCTGCTAAATATTTTGTCATCTTCACTTATATACTGATGCAAACCTATTATCTCGTCAGCAAGTATTCTTTGATAAAAATCAAATTATCAGGCAACGGTCCATTTTTTTGATAAATGTCAAATACACTATATAATTCAACGTTTATAGGGTTTACAATGTTTCACCGGAAAATTTTCTAATCATATTCTAACATTAAAAAATTCATTTTCAAATAGTTATTTGTACATTAGAGTTCATCCTTTAACAGCAGATAATATAATTTGTTTATACTTAGTAATAGATTACTATGCTCCAGACATTATTCAACTATATTAGTAACATTCATCCTCTTGACGATGAGATCACGCAGGCATTGGACCTTAACTTTGAAATTATTGAAGTACCCAAACGCTATATGATTCTAAAAGATGGCGATACCTGTGATTATCTGTATTTGGTATTGAGCGGCCTTGTACGTATGTACTATATAAAAGGTGATGAGGAGGTTTGCTCCCTGTTCATTGAAGAAAAACACTTTTTGCATGTTCCCAATAGTTTTTATAAAAGGAAGCCCGGATACCAATATGTTGAAACATTAGAACCCTCTGTTATTGCACGCGTTCATTTCGACAAATTGCAGCATCTTTATAAAACATATCCCGAACTAAATTTTATAGGCAGGGTAATCACAGAAAATTATTTTGTTAAAAGCGAAGAACGGCTATACCTGCTCAGAAAACAAACCGCAGAGGAACGATATAACTATTTCATTGAACGATACCCTAGTCTGTTGCTAAGAGTACCATTAAAATATATTGCATCTTACCTTGGGCTAACCCTTGAAACACTGAGCAGGATAAGGAATAAGATACGTAAGTGAAACCCGTTCCTGATAAGAATTGCAAACTTTGAACAGGTCTTCAGTTCTTAAATTTTATAATTATCACCAGCTGATTACTGACAATTCTTATGATGTCCACCCTAATTCCGCATTCTTATAAATTTTCTATGAGGTTCGTAAATATTTTTTTATCTTGCCTTCATAAAAATAAAAATGATGAAAAAATTCCTGTTTATTACATTTTTATCTATTATCATTTTGGGCATTGCACAATGCTCAGATGCGCAGAATTATCACTGCTATAAAGCCTGGAAGAAAGACTGGAAATCAGATAAAAAAGACAGCAAGATCCATAAGAAAATGTGGCATGATAACCAGCGTGCCGCAGACCGCAAATATTACAAAGCAAAGAAGAAAGCCTATAAGACCGAACGCAAGGAATATGAACATAAACATGACCGTTCGCATGATAGTTACTTGTAGCAGATATTCATAGTATATTTTCTTAGCCCCTGATTTTTTCAGGGGCTTTTTTGTTGGATTTAAAGTTCGCCGTCACCACTGTTTTCCAATTAAAAAATCAGATAGTTTGCCTTTAATACCACTCAGACATTAATTCGAACTAAAGAAACTTGCGGCCCATACCGGAACAAGGTCGCGATCATTTCCGGAGGGCAATGATTGTTGGTAACTATGTCTTATGACAAAACAACAGCAACATGCCTCACCCGAACCATTTAGCCAAATATTAAATTATGCCATTAATCTAAACTTCCGTACTTTGTTATACAATAAAACTAAACGTTATGAAAAATTGCCACAAAATTTGCCTGATGGCATTGTGTATTTTATGTTTTTATAATGCAGGCGCACAGACGGTAGTGACCTTTTATACCACAAAGGGCACGTTCAAAACTACACTCACTGATACAAAGACCCCAAGGACTGTAGACAGTATGATAGCCAGGGTATCGCATAAATTTTATGACGGACTTATATTTCACCGGGTGATTGCCGGGTTTATGATTCAGGGTGGCGATCCGCTGGGTACCGGGCTGGGGGGGCCGGCTATACCACGCCTGATGAATTTGATACATCATTGAAAAATATTCCCGGCGCTATTGCTATGGCCAACTCGGGAGCTAATACCAATGGTAGCCAGTTCTACATAAACGTGGCCAATAATACCTGGCTCAACGGTAGTTATACCGTTTTCGGAATGACTACCACTAATTATACAGTTGTGCAAACCATCAGCACTGTCGCCACAAACTCCGCCAATGATAAGCCACTTGTAGATGTGGTTATGGACAGCGTCCGAATCACGCACCTGCATACTGCCGCGGTTGGCAGCACCGGTAGCGGTGTCACCGCATCTGTTTATCCAAACCCATGCCGGGGCGAGTTTACAATTGACCTGCCAGCCATTTCAACAAAGGTTGAAATAACTGATATGACCGGTCGTGTAGTCTACACTACTGAAATCAAGGGTACATTAAAAGTTGATCTCGGGAAACAGGGAACAGGCTTGTATTTTGTGCACCTGGCCAATATAAACGGTTCTTCAGCATATAAAGTAGTTGTGCAGTAAGTAACGATGACAAAATAATTCGGTAAATATGATTGCTAGGTTGCGGTCGGGCTGCCTGCAATTGAGTATGGGATATATCAGATATTTGCGTTGAGTTCCTTGATGTAGCTGAGGCATATATGCTGCCGGTCGCAGACCTTCGTTTTATCGGGGATTTAAATCTGGAAGACTTAAACCAGTATGGGATTGAAAAAAAACTAAGAGATCTCCCCGTCCCCGTGCCAATACCGGCAACACCCATCATGGGATGAGATATGCAGACGGTAACACCCTTTAGTTTAACAAAATTAGAGAAAATATTTACATCATTCAAATAAAGAATTTAATTTATTTTTCAGGATTCCAAAATATCTGAAAGTACCTACCCGACCAAATCATAAACTACCGACTCCCGTTCATCTCCCCCATAAAAATCACCCCTCATATATTCACAACCGTATTATTATTAGTCAAACCGGAGCATTACTTTTATACCCTGTTTCATAAAAAATGATAAAATGAAGAAAATACTGTTAAGTTTTGTTGCTGCCCTGATGATGTTTGGGTCGCGGGCCGATGAGGGGATGTGGATCCCGAGTTTAATCGGGAAGAATTATGAGGAGATGCTGCGTCTCGGGCTTAAGCTATCGAAAGAAGACCTGTATGATATAAATCATAGCAGTCTGAAGGATGCGATACTACAGTTTGGTGGCGGGTGTACTGCCGAGATGATATCTGGCAATGGTCTGCTGCTTACCAACCACCATTGCGGTTATGATGCCATTGCCACGTTGAGCACTGTGGAAAGAAACCTGCTTGATAATGGTTTCTGGGCGCACAACCTGAATGAAGAGCTTCCGGCACAGGGTGTGACTGCCCTTTTCCTGCAAAGGATGGAAGATATTACCGACCAGGTAAAGGCTGCCCTGGGCAATGCCACCGGCGAAGAATTCAGTAAAAAGTTCGAAGCTATAAGCAAGGAAATAGAAGAGAAATATGCCGAAAAAGGAAAGTATGTTGCCAATGTAAGAAGTTTCTTCAACGGCAACCAGTTCTTCCTGATTATTTATAAAAGGTACACGGATGTGCGCCTGGTAGGTACACCGCCCAAGTCGTTAGGAAAATATGGCGGTGATACCGACAACTGGATGTGGCCAAGGCATACTTCGGATTTTTCAATGTTCCGGGTATATGCCGATGAGAACAACCAGCCGAAACCTTACAGCGCAACGAATGTGCCGTACCACCCTAAGAAATACTTACCAATTTCTATCAGGGGTGAGCGCGAAGGCGACTATGCTATGATATTCGGTTATCCGGGCCGGACCAACCGTTATGAAGTTTCTTATGGTGTGGACCTGGCTGTGAATGTAACGAACCCCTCAATCGTAGCCTGCCGCGATCTGCGGCTAGGCATTATGCGCAGGCACATGGATATGAATAAGGGTACTTACCTGCAGCTTACATCGCTGTATTCCAGGATAGCCAACTACTGGAAATACTTCATAGGCCAGACAGAACAACTGAAACGCCTGAACGTGGTAGAGAAAAAAATGAAGAACGAAGACGACTTTTCGAAATGGGAAAGAGAGAATAATATAGATGTGGGTCTGCTCGGAAATTTCGCGAAGATATATGCCGATTACAGGCCTTATGCGAAGCATTCGGTTTATTATTCCGAAGGATTCAGGGCATCGGCTGTGGCACGTGTGGCAGGGGCCTTAAAACCATTGTATGATGCATACGAAAGAAATTCAACGAGGAAAACCAAAATGAGCGAGGATACCGTGAAGAAGTTTGTAGATCAGGCGCGCATGGCTTACCGGGCAAACATGAAAGAGTTTGATCCCGGCACAGAAAAGGACATGCTGGCCGAAATGACTGAGTTGTACTATAATAATGTACCTAAGGAGCAGTTGCCCGATATCTACGCTAAGGTAATATTTAAGAAAGGCAAGAGCGACAGCAAGGCTACTTATACCAACTACGCCAACTATATATTTACCAATTCTTTCCTGATAGACAGCAATAAGTTCAACGCTTTCTGCAAGGCGCCTTCGTTTGAAAAACTGAAGAAAGATGCGGCCTTCCAGTATGCTTACAGCTTTGTTTCCAACTACTCAAAAAACTACCAGCCAAAAATCGAGGCTTTTAGCATTAAGAAAGCTGACCTGTCACGCGAATACATGAGACAACTGATGCAGGAGAAGAAGTACAGGAATATGTACCCCGATGCGAACTCAACTATGCGCATTACCTACGGGAAAGTGGCGGGTTATGAGCCCCAGGATGCGGTTCACTATAATTACTTCACTACCCTTGATGGACTGATTGCCAAATACAAACCCGGCAGTGATGAATTTGATGCTCCCAAAGAACTGATAACCCTTTATAACATGAAGGACTATGGCCGGTATGCAGATCGCGATGGCACCATACATACCTGCTTTATGACCACCAACGATATTACAGGCGGCAACTCGGGCAGCCCGGTTATGAATGCTTACGGTGAGCTGACAGGCGCTGCCTTTGACGGCAACTGGGAAGCCATGAGCGGTGATATCGCTTTTGATAAAAAGTATAAAAGGACGATAGTATGCGATATCCGTTACATCCTGTTCCTTATTGACAAAATGGGTCATGCCAATAACCTGATACAGGAAATGGATATAAGAGAGTAACGAGTTGTTTCGCGCGAGGTATTTTCATGCAAAGGCGCGGAAGGGGTGCCCCGCAGGATGTTTTTAAGCCCGCAAAGGTGTTATGACTTAGTCCCGACAATTGAGCTTAATGTCTTAGGAAGCAATGCTTAATAAAATGAAAAACGGTGGGTATACTGCCGTTTTTCATTATACCGATACTCAATATAAATTACTCTGACCTCATTAACCTATAAACCCCGGCCTAAAGGGAGGTGCGACGTAATTCGCGAATTATTAGTGGTATTTCAATCTACGAATAATTTTTCAGAATAGGTCAACGGGTCAGGAGTTCCTAATCAGACACGAAAGTATAACTGTGGAGAACCACAAAGGAACATGGTGTACTGAAAATGTTGCTGCCGGTTTTTGAAGTCTGACTGCAAAAATCAAACCTTAAGTGAAGATAATAAAATAAATCCTGCATGAAAATTTAAAAAAGAGCGAAAAATAGTTTAAAATAGAGCAATGAAACGACCATACTACACTGAAGTATAGCGCCTGCCTGTCGGCAAGCACAGGACAATGATCCCGATAACTATCGGTACCACTGTTGGCAACATTCAGAAGGTGATGGGAGTTCTACCGATAGTTTTCGGGAGTAGCAAAAAAAGACAAATATTCTCTGATGAAATATTACCTGCACCTATTTCTCTCTATAATTGTCCAAATTGGCTTTTCATGGGGTGTGCAGGCTCAAATCATATCAACAATCGCGGGAAATGGTACGGTTGGATTCATAGATGGCCTGCCGGCAACATCAGCTACCTTTAACAATCCTACCGCAGTGGCGCTGGATAGGGCCGGAAATATTTATATTAATGATCAGAAAAACAATTGTGTACGAAGGATAGATCATGCAACCGGGTATATTAAAACAATAGCCGGAACAGGCCTTCCGGGATTTGGCGGCGACAATGGTCCCGCAACTTCGGCACTGTTATACCAAAACTGGGGCATAGCAGTAGATCCACCCGGAAACGTTTATATAGCCGACCAGGTAAATCACAGAGTGCGCAAAGTAGACCTAACGGGCAGAATTACTACAATAGCCGGAAGGGGTGTAGACAGTTCGCTTGGGGATGGCGGACAGGCGACGGCAGCGGGCATTCGCAGCCCCATTGCACTTGCCCTGGATACCTTTGGAAATTTGTATGTAACTGACCAGGCACATTTTGACATAAGGAAAATAGACACCGCTGGAATCATTACAACGGTAGCCGGGTGTGGTTTCCACGGCTATACGGGAGATGGGGGCCCTGCCATTTTAGCCACCTTTGAGGATACTTACGGTATAACTGCTGATGATGCAGGCAACCTTTATATTTGTGATGGAGGCAATAATCGTGTGAGAAAGATAGACGGGTTGGGGGTGATAAGTACTATTGCCGGCAACGGCCCCCCCGGATTCTCAGGTGATGGTACACCGGCCAGCAGTGCAAGGCTTTATCATCCCACGGGAGTAGTGTGCGATAAAGTTGGGAATGTATATATTACCGACTGCTATAACCAAAGGATAAGAAAAATAAACAGTTCAGGTATTATCAATACCATAGCGGGTACAGGTATACCCGGATTCAGCGGCGATGGCGGCAGGGCCATTTATGCAAATCTGAACAGACCATTATGCATTACCATTGATAGTAACGAGAATCTATATTTTTCCGACCTTGGCAATGTACGTATCAGGGAGATAAAGAAAGCGCTGTATTTTAAAAACGGGCATTTTCAATATGGGGAGGTATGCCAGGATGTTTCTACATCAATGGATACATTACTGGCAGCAAAGGATCTTGATTCGGGTATCAAAGTTACGTGGACCATCTACACTCAGGCACATCACGGCCTCGTTAGTGATTCCTTTTCCACTACCTCAACAGGCGGGATGCTTTACCCGGGCGGTTTTTCTTATACCCCGGCCGGGTCATACATGGGTAATGATACCTTTACCATAAAGGTGACTAATGGTATTGACATTGATTTTACAACGATTTACATCACTGTTAACCCTTCCTTATCTTATGCAGGGGCCATAAATGGTCCTTCCTATGTATGTGTGGGATCGGGCATAACACTTACTGATACTACAGGAAATGGCGTTTGGAGTATCAGTAACCTGAATGCGATAGTGAACAATGGAGTTGTAACCGGTGAGTCGCCGGGAACTGATAGTATCAGGTATACCATCTATAATGCATGCGGATATGTTACCGCCAGTAAATTAATTACCATTTATGCCCTACCAGATGCAGGAAAAATCACCGGGTCATCTGAACTTTGCATTGGGACAGTTATCTTCCTTTCTGATACCATATCCGGAGGGTTATGGAGTACAAAGAATCCTGTTGCATCTGTAAATTCAACAGGAACAGTGACAGGGGTAACAGCGGGTATAGATACCATTATTTATACAGTTTCAGATGCATTTTGCACCAACTTTACCACCCATACTGTGAAGGTTGATCCATTTCCTGTGGCAGGAATAAACCTGGTTGATACTGCTATTTGCGCCGGGAGCACAACCAGCATTACCGGCATACCGGATGGGGGTATTTGGAAAATAAATAATACCAAAGCTACTTTTTCGGCAGGTACCCTCACAGGAGTTTTACCCGGAACAGATACCATCAGCTATATAATATCTAATTTTTGCGGATCGGATACCGCAAACGTATCAATAAAAATAAACTCACTGCCGTTGATCCCCGAAATCATACAAAATGGCACTACGGTATATGCACCTGCCGGTTATACCTCCTACCAATGGTCGTTTGATGGAGTATTGATACCCGGCGCAATAGCCGATTCTTACCTGGTTGCCAATACCGGCTTTTATTCAGTATTGGTAAAAAATTTATATGGATGTGCTATTTCTTCCTCTGAACTGCTATGTACCGGGTGCTCTGAAAAAGATATTATCATCTATCCGAATCCTACTGAATCTATAGTTTATATAAAATGGTGTAATAAAATGATAATCAAAATATTATGCGAAGATGGAAAAACAGTGGAATTGGCAAAAAATGTGAACCAGGCGGACCTTGAGAAATTGCCTAACGGAGATTATTTAATTACAATATATGATATGGATGGGAAGAAAATAAAGACAACAAAAGTTACGAAATGGACGAAATAAGACCTCACCCCGGCCCTCTCCAAGGGAGAGGGAGGTGTTATGCAAATGGATTGAGTAAAAATGTTCGGAAAATAGAACTGTTAAAGAAAACTAATATTAACTAAGAAGTAATAAAAAGAAAACAGCTTGATTAAACAAAAAAAAATATTTTGGGATACTAACATTTATACGGTTTTTTACGCCTTATATATAAGGTGTATCAGACAACAAATGAATAACATACATTGTTTTACACCTTTAATACAATGCGCATGAAGAATCTGAAGACAATGAAATCCGTTTACCTTACCCTATCGCTCCTGTTATTGTCTCTTTGCTCCTATGGGCAAGTTGGGGCAATTACCGGTATTATGGCCCTATGCCCCGGTGCCGGCACTACATTAAGTGATACATCTGCCGGTGGAACATGGAGCAGCAGCGACATTTCTGTTGCTACTGTGGGTTCATCCTCTGGAGTAGTTATCGGGGTGGCTACAGGAATTGCTACCATAACTTATACTACAGGCACCGGTTCTGCTACTACTACAGTGACAGTTAATCCTACTCCATTTGAAATATCCGGTTCTCTTTCAATTTGTACAGGCTTGACAACAACTTTTGTTCCCAATACGGGTGGTGGTGTATGGACTTCCGGCGTAACAGGTGTAGCGGTTATTGGTTCATCATCCGGAGTTGTAGTGGGCGTTTCTACAGGCATATCGGTTTTAACTTATACACTTGGTGTTTGTTCTTTTACAGTAATGGAAAGCGTAAATCCGCTTCCTGCAGCGATAACAGGGCCATCAAGTGTTTGTACCTTGTCATCCATATCATTGGGAGACCTTACTACCGGTGGAACCTGGAGCAGCAGTAACATCACAGTAGGTTCAATAGACTTTTCAGGAAATGTTACCGGCAATGCCGTTGGCTTAACAACTATATCTTATACTTTGAGCACTGGCTGCAGCACTACCAAAAGTGTTTCTGTAAATCCAGGTGTTTCGCCAATCACAGGGCCTTTGACCTATTGTGTGGGTTCATCACTGACTTTGTCAGAAGTAGTACTCGGTGGCGCGTGGTCAAGCAGCAATCCAGCTGTTGTATCATTAACGTTAGTGGGGGTTGGAGCCGGCACATCTGTTATTACTTATTCTGTTGGTACGGGATGCTCTACTTCTGTAACAGTGACCGTAAATGCTCCTCCTTCCGGAATTTCCGGTTATTCTACTGTATGTCCCGGTACACCAATAGCATTCACTGATGGTACACCCGGAGGTATTTGGAACAGCAGTAATATGGCTGTAGCTACTGTTGGTTCTTCTACTGGTATTGTTACAGGAATCACAATAGGAACAGCAACTATTAGTTACACTATTCCTTCTACAGGGTGCTACAGCACCTACCCTGTTACAGTAAATCTTCCACCCGGTATTATTACGGGGCCGACAGCGTTATGCACAGGCGGCGCAGGCACTTTGTCCTGCATTGTAACCGGAGGTACCTGGTCCAGTGGCACTCCCACTGTTGCTGCAATAGGATCATCAAGTGGAATAGTAACCGGGGTTGCACCAGGTGTTGCAACAATTACCTATTCAATTACACCGGGTTGCGCTACAACTACCCACATTACAGTTAACCCACTTCCTCCGGCAATATCAGGCCCATTGGCTGTTTGTGCAGGAAGTTCGGTTTCTTTGTCTGACGGCGCTCCGGGAGGAACATGGGCCAGTTCATCTACCGGGATAGCCACCGTTGGTAGTAGTTCAGGAAGTGTAACAGGTGTCTCTGCAGGTACTGCTGTGATTACCTACACTTTAGCAACCGGATGCCAGACTACCAGGGTGGTAACTGTAAACTTTGCGCCGTTGCCTATCACAGGTACTACTTATTTATGCGCGGGCAGTACAACAACTTTATCAGATGCTACCCCCGGAGGTACCTGGAGCAGTTCATCAATCCCGGTAGGAACCGTTAGTTCGTCTGGCGTGGTTGCAGGACTTACACCCGGCACTTCAAATATAACCTATACAATCGGCACAGGCTGTTTCGCCACAAGCCTGATAACTGTAAATCCAAACCCTGCATCAATTGGCGGCCCTAATGCAGTGTGTGTTGGCGCAACTGTTATTAAGACGGATGCCACCGCAGGTGGCATATGGACCAGCAGCTCGCCTGCTATTGCGACGGTAGGTACAGGAGATGTTTATGGAATTACTGCAGGCACAACGGTTATTTCTTATACTTTACCTGTAACCGGCTGTTACAGTTCAGCAACAGTTACCGTGAATATATCGCCTTGTGCTATTTCCGGCCCTGCGACTGCCTGTATTGGCGCTACCGGCGCCTATTCTGATTGCCTGCCGGGTGGTGCATGGTATAGCAGTTCACCTGCTATTGCAACCGTTGGATCTACATCCGGCATCATTACGGGTATTACACCAGGTACGACAACTATCACTTATCAATTGCCAACAGGTTGTAATGTAACCACTCCCGTTACGGTTAACCCTTCACCTTCAGCCATTACAGGCACATTAAGTGTATGTCCTGGCAGCAGCAACAGCCTTATTGATGGAACACCCGGAGGCACATGGACCAGTAGTAATACTTCAATTGCAACTATAACTGCAATTGGTTCGACCGGATCGCTTACCGGAGTAGCTGCAGGAACAACCATAATTTCTTACACATTGCCGACCTTGTGCTATGCAACAAGAATTGCAACGGTAAATCCATTACCTGCCTCTTATACTGTAATTGGTGGTGGCTCTTATTGTGCAGGAGGTATGGGAATACATATTCAGTTAAGCGGGTCTGATCTGGGCATCAACTACCAGTTATACAATGGCAGTTCACCGGCAGGAAGCTCATTGCCCGGTAACGGAAGCCCGCTTGATTTTGGCTTTCATACCACATCCGGAACCTATACCATAACGGCAACCAATAGCTCTATCGGCTGTACTATTGTTATGACAGGAAGCGCAGTGGTAGTGACGGATCCATTACCGGCTGCATATACCGTAACCGGTGGCGGAGGTTATTGCCCCGGCGGAACAGGTGTGCATATAGGATTGAGTGGTTCACAACTGGGTACAAGCTACCAGTTATATTTAAGTGGCTCCCCGGTTGGTAGCCCGGTAGCCGGAACAGGAACTTCACTTGACTTTGGTTTACAAACCACAATCGGGGCATACTCAGTTGTTGCCACTATGGGTATTTGCAGTCAAAGTATGACTGGGGCCCCTTCAATATCGGTTTATTCACTACCCTATGCTTATAATGTAACCAGTACCAGTGGCAGCTATTGCGCAGGAGGTAGCGGTGTGCATATTGGATTGAGCAGTTCGCAACCCGGAACTACTTACTCATTATATCTTGGAGGTGTTTTGGACACCACAGTGTCGGGTACGGGTTCAGTAATTGATTTCGGGCTGCAAACAGGTGCCGGGATTTATACGGTAACCGGGACTAATACTACTACCACCTGCACCAACAATATGTCAGGTAGCGCAACTGTGTCAGTAAATCCATTACCTACAGTTTATACCGTTACGGGTGGCGGGGCATATTGTGCTGGCGGGGCAGGTGTTCACGTTGGCCTCAATGGTTCTAATACAGGCATCAATTATCAGTTATACCTCGGAGCAACCGGACTCACTCCATTGTCGGGAGGTACCGGTTCTGCTATTGATTTCGGATTACAAACAGGAGCCGGGGCTTATACTGTAGTAGCCACCAATACATCAACCGGCTGTACCAGTGCCATGACGGGAACTGTATCCATAACCATAACACCAACCGTTTCCCCGGCTGTGAGTATTAATGTTAACCCTAATGATACAGTGTGTGCCGGAACCAGTGTGACTTATACTGCCCTACCGGTAAACGGAGGCGCTTCTCCTGCATATCAATGGTTTGTAAATGGCTCTGCCACAGCAACAGGAAGCAGTTATTCTTATACCCCAACCAACAGCGATATTATAACCGTAACCCTGACTAGCAGCGCACTATGTGCCTTACCATCAAGTGTAAATGCAAATGTGACTATGTTCGTAAACCCTTATCCAACCATAACCGGCGCCACTTCAATATGTATTGGCGGAACAGTTACCCTGGTAGGAACAATGGGCGGTACCTGGACCAGCAGCAATCCCGGTGTTGCCATAATTGCTACCGTGGGCAGTACCACAGGGGTAATATCTACCGTTTCTACCGGTGTTACTACTATAAGCTATGACCTTTCGGGATGTGTTACTACTACTGTTGTGACCGTAAATGCATTGCCCGTAATTTCTATTTCAGGTACTACTACCTGCGGCGGTATTACTACGCTAACAGGTTCGGGCGCAACAACTTATTTATGGAGTCCTTCTACGGGATTATCCTGCAGTACTTGCGCAAGCACTGACGCAAACCCTTCCACAACTACAACCTATACAGTTACCGGCACGGCAGCAACAGGCTGTTCGGATACTGCCAGCGTGGTTGTTGACGGCAACAGGATTTCAGGTTACATCTCGTATAGCGGCAGTACATCAGATACTATGAAAGTATGGCTGATTCAATTCAATTCGCTGGACAGTTCCCTGACTGCCGAAGACTCAACACTTAGCTGCATGGCAGGAGGAACACCTTATTATGAATTCAATGATAAGGCCGCAGGCAACTATATGGTAAAGGCCAAATTACTCGGGCAGACTCCGGGTTCATCAGGCTACATACCTACTTACAGCTTATCTACACCCTACTGGTATGCAGCAGCCAGCGTGAGCCATGCGGGCGCCACCGACACCATGCATATAAACATGGTTTATGGTACAGTGCCTCCGGGCCCTGGTTTCATTGCCGGGTATATTTCGTCAGGTGCAGGCAAGGGTACCTCAGGCGATATACCGGCACACGGCATGATCGTTTACCTTAGAGATGCAGCAAGCAACTTTGTGGTTACCTATACCTATACAGATGACAGTGGCGCTTACTCTTTCAAAAATGTGGGATACGGCACCTATGTTATATATCCCGAAGAATTCGGTTACCATACAACCGCCTCGCAGGTGATCACACTCATTAGCGGATCAGATAGCATTAAAAAGATCAATTTTAAGAAGTATACCACTTCAAAGGTTGTTACACCTATTGCAGCAAGCAGCGTAAGTGCAATAAGTACAGGAACTGGTCTGAAGGTTTATCCTAACCCCACTTCAGGGTTGTTGAAATTACAATGGAACAATCAGGGTACCGAACATGCCGAAGTTGTGATCAATGATATGACAGGCCGCGAAGCATTCCGGGCATCTGTCAGCATCAACGGGACACAAGGCGATATAGAAATTGATCTGGGTAAACTAAAAGCTGGTATTTATCTCCTCACAATTAAGTCTGAGCAAATTTATTATTGCGGGAAGCTGATGGTGGAGTAATTGTTGATTGGTTGACACGTTGATTGGTTGATAGGTTGATAGGTGAAGAGTGTGTTGCGGGAAATAGATTAATTCCTATCACTATTATTTGTGATTTCTTAGCAGTACCTTCAATAATCAAACACTTTTCTTATGAAACAATTCTACTTGCTGATAACTACCATTATATTTTCCTGCAACTGTTTTGGAATAGCACCTATAACCGGGGTTACAAATGTTTGCGTGGGATTGAATACGGCCCTTAACGATGCTACACCCGGCGGAACATGGTCTAGCAGCGCTCCGGCAATTGGCAGTATTGATGCGGCCTTTGGTGTAGTTATGGGAATTTCGGCAGGCACCACAACTATTACCTATACTGTAGGTACCGGCTATGTTACAACTTCCGTTACTGTAAATGCGTTACCGCCGGCAATTACCGTACCGTCAGTTATTCTTTGCACTGGATCGAGTATCATTTTAACCGATTCTGTTCCAGGTGGCACATGGACCAGTAGTGATACTACTATTCTGAGTGTTGGATTTACTACAGGTGTTGTTACAGGCATCTGGACCGGAACTCAAATAATTACTTATACTTTGCCAGGGGGATGCTACGATTTTGTGACTATCAGCGCCTATCCTACTCCGCCTCATATACTTGGTGATTCTGTATTATGCGCAGGAAGTAGCATACCAATCATTGATTCCCTGCCAATGGGCTATTGGTCGAGCAGTAATATGGCAATTGCTATTGTTGGAACCACGGGTATTTATACTGCCAGCATAACAGGCCTATCTCCCGGAGTAGATACAATATTTTATTCTACCCCCATGAGCTGTTCCGCCACCCGTACCGTTACAGTAAACCCGTATATTCCATCTATTACCGGCGCGTCCTTCCTGCTAGTGGGGGACACAACCACTATGCATGATCCTGTAACGGGTGGTGTATGGAGCAGTAGTTTCACCGGTATCGCTACCGTCAATCCTTCGAGCGGCCTTGTAACGGGTATATCTCCGGGAATAGATACGATCTATTATTCTGCTCTTGCCGCTTGCGGGACTGCAACAACAAAAAGAATCATTACCGTTTACAACACCTTGGCTGCATCCAATACAATAAATTCACCCGTAGTCCGCATTTTTCCAAATCCATCGCAGGGTAACCTGAACATTTTGTGGCATGTAGTGCCGTCAGGAAAGGCATTACTTTTAATAAAGGATATTACAGGGAGGGATGTGATTGCCCAGGAATTAAAATCGCAGCAAATGACCATTGACCTTAGCTCACTGAAAGATGGACTCTATATTATCTCTTTAAGGGCTGATAATTTTAATTACTTTGAAAAATTAATGATTGCGAGGTAGGTTGGTTTGGTAAAAAGTTAACAGGTTATAAAGTTGAGTTAACTTCCTTATCATTATTACAAAAAATATGCTTAAATCGCACTAACATTTACCCGTTTTTCTACGCCTTATTAATAAGGCAAATCAACAATTTAAATAAAATACATTATTTTTGTTCCACCTAAAATAATTTTATGAAACAGCTTACACTCACAATTACAGCATTATTACTGTCGTTATTATCCTTTGCACAGGCGCCAGCGCCTATTACCGGCCCAACTACTATATGCAATGGCACAACCGGGACTTTAACTGATGCCACATCTGGCGGAACATGGTCTCTTACACCACTAACAGTAGCAGCTATCGGATCCGCTACAGGAATTGTTACCGGAATTTCGGCAGGGGTAGTATCTATAACTTATACCACCAGTGGAGGATCTGCTTACTATACTGTAACCGTTAATCCATTACCGGCTGTAATAACAGGCCCCTCAACTGTTTGCGTTGGGGGAACTATTGCACTTGCTGATATAACGCCAGGAGGGACCTGGAGCACTAGCTCTATTTCAATCGTTACAATGGGGGGTGTCGGAGGTTTACTGACAGGGGTAACAGCAGGTGTCGCAACGATCACTTATACAATTACGACCGGCTGCTACACTGCAAAATCAATAACAGTAAATACCACCCCCGGAGCCATATCGGGACCATCATCCATGTGCCTTGGCGGTACGCCTGTGACCCTTAGTTGCCCCGGCGGCGGTGTATGGTCTGCAGGCTCAGGGATAGTAACCGTTGGTTCCACAACGGGAGTAGTAACAAGTGTTGCTGCCGGTGTAGCTACAATCACCTATACTGCGGGTTCTGCATGCACTTCAACCCTTTTCTTCACGGTAAATCCGGTTCCTTCGACCTATACGTTAACAGGGGGCGGATCTTATTGTACGGGAGGATCTGGTTCAATGATTGGATTGAGCAATTCAACGCCCGGGGTTAGTTACCAGTTGTATCTTAGCGGCACACCTATAGGCACAGCTGTAGCCGGGACAGGTTCGCCAATCAGTTTCGGACTAATGACTACAACAGGTACCTATACTGCTGTGGGCACAATCGTGGCAACAGGTTGCACCGCAAATATGACAGGTAGTGTTACCGTTGGTTTATATCCATTACCTACCGCCTATACAGTTACGGGCGGAGGCGCCTATTGTTCAGGCGGACCGGGAGTACACGTTGGTTTGAGTGGCTCAAATACCGGCATCAATTATCAGTTATATAATGGCGCATCACCGGTAGGATTACCGATTGTAGGAACCGGTTCATCACTTGATTTCGGGCTGCAAACGGCCGCGGGAACTTATACAGTGGTTGGTACAAATGCGGTAACAGCATGTAGCGCAAATATGACAGGCAGTGTAACCATCAGCATAACAACACCAGTAACGCCCTCAGTTTCCATCACACCCAGCCCCGGCACAACAATTTGTACTGGTACTGCCGCAACTTTTACGGCTGTGGCTACCGGAGGTGGACCATCGCCTTCCTATCAATGGAGTATTAATGGAACTGTAATTACAGGGGCAACAAGCAGTACCTTCGTTACCACTACCTTAGTAACAGGTGATATAGTTGCCGTTCTCATGACCAGCAGCGCAACTTGTGTTACCACCTCTACAGCAAGTGCAAGCGTAACCATGACAGTTGATGTGCCCTCTATTTCCGCATCATCAACGCCAGCTACCTGCGGCGGCAGTTATACACTCACAGGCAGCGGTGGAGTAAGTTACTTATGGGCTCCATCCACAGGCTTGTCGTGCAGCACATGCGGCAGTACCACCATTACACCTGCCAGTACTACTGTATATACCGTAACCGGAACTGACGGCACAGGATGCACAGGAACAGGAACCGTTTCTGTAGATGGCAACCGTATTTCTGGCTATATCACTTATACAGGCGTAATTACTGATATTTTCAAGGTTTGGCTTATTCATTATAACCCAATTGACAGTTCTATTACCGCACTCGACTCTACCCTCTCGTGCATGGACGCAGGCACTCCCTATTACCAGTTCATGGATCCTCCTGCCGGCGATTATATGGTGAAAGCAAAATTGAACGGGACCATACCCGGAACCAGCGGATATATTCCTACTTACAGTCTTTCTACAGCAAACTGGTACTCAGGCGCTACCGTTACACATGCGGCTGCCAAAGATACCATGCATATCAATATGGTTTATGGTACTGTTCCTGCCGGCCCCGGTTTTATCAGTGGCTATGTGTATTCAGGAGCAGGCAAGGGCACAGCAGGCGATGTGCCGGAACCCGGCATGCTTGTGTACCTGGAAGACGGAACAGGGCATATACTTACCTATACTTATACGGATGTGACAGGCTACTATTCATTCGGCAGCCTTGCAAACGGCAGCTATATTATATACCCTGAAGCCTATAAGTATTACACCACCCCATCGGCAATTATTACCTTAACGCCATCCTATGAAACTTCAGGGCTAATAGACTTTAAGAAGCATACTACATTTGGTACCATTACACCAAATACTACGTCAGTAGTAAGCTGCGCAGGACCTATCCACATGGTGTACCCCAACCCTGCACAAGGGATACTGAACATCGTATGGGATGACCATAATACTGAAGATGTAACCGTAAATGTTACCGACATGACTGGCCGCAATGTGTTCCATTCAGTGTTCAGCATAGATGCAAAACAAATAAAAACACAGGTAGATATGAGTGTATTGCAGGATGGGGTATATTTTATCTCCATCAACTCTGCGGATATTAACTACAGCGGAAAATTATTGATCGCGAAATAAGCCAACCTCTTTTATATAATATTTATTTAGCTCCCATAAATTTATGGGAGCTATTATTTTAAACTAATAGCTAATACAAATTATATTTTATATAATTTGAACTGTATTATCAGCATAATAACAACAAAATAAAAAATATCATTTTTTCCCAACCATTATAGTTAATACTTTGTCTTATTATTACAGTATAGTTAATCAGTTGTTCCTATTTATATTATCTCAAAAAAAATTTCTTAACCGCTCAAAACAATTTTATTATGAGAAAATTTCTATCCATGGCGATCATTGGCATCTTCCTGTCTATTGCATCGTATGCTGCCCTTGGCCCTATCACAGGCACCACTTATGTGTGCGTCGGCCAAACTACTACATTAGCCGACACTACAGCCGGAGGCTACTGGACCAGTAGTAATACTTCCATTGCAACCATTGGCACGAGTGGTGTTGTAACAGGTATTAGTGCGGGCGTCGTTACGATATCTTATTACCACAGCGGAATGGGGAGTGTAACGACGAGTTTTACGGTTAACCCATTGCCATCGGCAATAGCGGGGCCAACTACGGTAACAATTGGCGGATATATTACGCTGACGGATCCGTCAACCGGAGGAACGTGGAGCGCAGCCTGTTCTGTTTTGACAATTGGGTCAACCAGCGGGACTGTAACCGGAATCGCAACGGGCACATGTGTGGTCACGTACACCCTTCCGACAGGATGCTTTTCGACTTTAGTTGTTACGGTTTCGGGCGTATCTGTGGCTCCAATATCGGGGGCTACCAGTGTTTGTATCGGCACTACGACCGCATTGACGGATGCCACAACCGGTGGTACCTGGAGCAGCAGTAATACTTCTGTTGCTACAATAGGTTCTTCATCAGGAGTAGTTACAGGTGTTGCAGCTGGAACCTGCACTATTACTTATTTGGTAGGAACTTCCATTGTAACAAGTTCAATGACGGCTAATTCTGCAGCTACCATTTCAGGAGCAAGTTCATTATGTGCGGGGAGTTCCATCACCTTAACCGGGTCTCCTTCAGGAGGGGCATGGAGCAGCAGCACCACTACCGTTGCAACGGTTACATCGGGCGTGGTTACAGGAGTTGCCGCAGGAACTGCAAATATTTATTATGCAGCCGGTGGCTGTTATGCATACCATCCTGTTACAGTTAACGCGGTACCGGCATCAATAACCGGCACAACCAGTACTACAGTTGGCGGAACAAGTACCTTGTCTAATGCAACAGGTGGCGGAAGCTGGTCATCGTCAAATTCTTCAATCGCTACTGTTAGCTCTTCTTCAGGCGTAGTTACAGGTGTTACAGCAGGCACCTGCACTATCTATTACTGTATCGGCTCGTGCTGTGTTTACACTTCTTTCTCTGTATCAGGCGGCACTTCAGTAGCTGCAATATCAGGCCAGGCAAGCGTATGCATTGGTTCAACAATAACTTTAACCGATGCAACAACTAGCGGTTCATGGAGCAGCAGCAATACTTCCATAGCAACAATTAATGCTACGTCAGGTGTTGTTACCGGCGTTACTGCAGGAACAGTTACTATCACTTATACCGTTGGCAGCAGCTATGTTACCAGGGCATTATCAGTATCAGCCGGGCCTGCTGCAATCGCCGGACCGACTACCACAACCGTAGGCGGAACAGTTACCTTAACTGATGCCACAGGCGGTGGTATCTGGTCAAGCTCTACCCCTTCCATTGCAACCATTAATTCTACTTCAGGCCTTGTTACCGGTGTTTCAGCAGGTACTTGCGCTATGACTTATATGCTTACAAGCGGATGCTTTGTAAGGATTTACTTTACAGTAACCAGCGGCACTTCTATCGCAGCTATTTCCGGGCCAACCGGCATATGTGTTGGTTCAACAGGCACTATGACTGACGCGACTACCGGCGGTTCGTGGAGCAGCAGCAATACTTCTATTGCAACAATCAATGAGACATCAGGGGTTGTTTTAGGCGTTTCCGCAGGTACAGTCACCATCACCTACACAGTAGGCAGCAGTTATGTGACGAGGTCGTTAGCAATTACCGCAGGCCCGTCAGCAATTTCCGGACCTTCTTCAACAACAGTAGGCGGAACAGTTACTGAAACGGATGCAACAACGGGAGGCATCTGGCTTAGTTCATCTACCTCCATCGCTACCATAGGTTCTTCTACAGGCGTTGTAACAGGTGTGTCTGCCGGTATCTGCACTATTACTTATTACCTAAGCGGATGCATGGCGACAAAAACATTTACAGTAACCGGAACTTCTTCGATCTCGGCGATCTCTGGTCCGACTGCAGTATGTGTTGGTTCGACCATAACACTCACTGACGCCACAACAGGCGGTTCATGGAGCAGCAGCAATACTTCTGTTGCTACCATCAATGCCACATCAGGTGTGGTTACAGGTGTATCTTCAGGGACTGTTACTATTACTTACACAGTTGGCTCATTGTATGCAACCTATTCAGTAACCGTAACATCGGGCGCAACAATTTCAGGGGCAAGCTCGGTATGTACCGGCAGTTCTGTCACATTAACTGCATCAGTTTCAGGTGGTACCTGGATCAGCAGCAATACAGCAATAGCAACTGTTAGTACAGGAGGTGTAGTAACCGGCGTAACCGCGGGTGTTGTAAATATTTATTATTCAATTAGCGGTTGCTATGCATACCATACCGTTACTGTTAACGCCGCTGCAACCATCTCCGGAGGTTCTACTTTGTGTATTGGCGCAACTACCACATTGACCGCATCGCCAACAGGTGGTACCTGGAGCAGTGGCAATACTTCAATTGCAACAATTACTACAGCAGGTGTTGTTACCGCTGTCGGCAGTGGCGTAGTTAATATTTACTACACTTCCGGCGGATGTTATTCTTATCATACAATGACCGTTAACGCTACCTCTGCCATAACCGGCAGCCATACTTTATGTGTTGGCACTACTACTACACTTACAGCATCACCATCAGGAGGTGTATGGTCAAGCAGTAATACTTCCGTAGCCACAGTAGGTTCAACAGGTGTGGTATCAGGAGTTTCCGGTGGCACAGCAAACATTTATTATCTGTACGGCGGATGCTATAACTACTTCACTGTAACAGTTAATTCTACTGCATCTGTTTCAGGAAGCAGCACAGTTTGCGCAGGCGGAACAACTACCCTGACCGGTTCACCGACAGGAGGCACATGGAGCAGCAGCAATACATCCGTCGCAACAGTGAGTACAGCAGGTGTTGTTACAGGTATTGCCTCAGGAACCGTAAATATTTATTACTCAGCGGGCGGATGTTATGCATACCATCCAATGACTGTAAATGCAACTGCTTCCATCACCGGCAGCAGCATAGTATGTACCGTGTCAACCACAACACTGACCGGGTCTCCAACAGGAGGCACCTGGACTAGCAGTGCTACCGGTATTGCAACTATTAGCACAGGCGGTGTTGTAACAGGTGTTTCTGCAGGAACTGCTACCATCTATTATTCATCAGGCGGTTGTTATGCCTACAGGCTTGAAACCGTTAATCCTGCGCCTGCAGCTATTACAGGACCAGGTACAGTATGTGTAGGTTCGGCAATTACCCTGGCTGACGCGACAAGCGGCGGTACATGGTCCAGTGGCAATACTTCTATCGCTACTGTAACTTCAACAGGTGTGGTAACAGGTGTGAGTACCGGAGTTGTAAATATTTATTATTCCATAGGTACTTCATGCGGTGTTTACCATACCGTTACGGTTACCCCGGTACCTGCTTCCATAACAGGAGGAACTTCTGTTCTGATAGGTTACGACCTTGCATTAGCTGATGCTACTTCAGGTGGTACCTGGATCAGCTCTAATACTTCAATCGCTACCGTTAATGCTACTTCAGGGGTTGTATTAGGCGTTTCCAGCGGCACTGTTACTATTTATTATTTGGTAGGCGGCTGCGCTACTTTTGTTACAATCACTGTTAGCGAAGTACCATTAGACCCGATACACTCTGCAGGCATCAGCAACGTTGGCGCAAATGGAACAGCAGCTATTGTCAGTGTTTATCCTAATCCAACTGGTGGCAGTCTGAATGTAAAATGGGATAACCAGGTTAATGGTAATGCCATTGTACGTGTAACTGATGTTACAGGCCGTGAGGTATTTATATCGGTATTGGAAATTAACACTGTTTCAGGCCAGGCACAATTTGACCTCAGTAATCTGAAAGATGGTATTTACCTGCTTACTATCAAATCAGATCATATTTTCTACACAGGAAAATTACAGATTCAGAAATAGGAAATGTTATTATTAAAGTCTAAGGCTCCCGGTTTTTGCCGGGAGCTTTTTTTCAATACATTTTTTCATAAAGAAAATAAATATTCAATATTTTTTCTAACATTGTTTGCCGGTTACTCGTCTATTAAACAAAGAAAACCCGTTTTCAATATTTAAAATAAACTATCATTTCTAACTACAAAATCAAATCTTATGAAAAAGTTATTTTCCCTGACGCTTATTGCTATGTTGTTGTCGTTAGCATCTTATGCATTGACGCCCATCAGCGGAACTTTTACCATTTGCGTGGGTGACTCTACTGCTTTAACTGATAGCCCAAGCACCGGGGGTGTCTGGACAAGCAGCAATACCGCCATTGTTACTATCGGCTCATCAAGCGGAGCTGCATACGGTGTCTCCACAGGCGTTGCAACCATAACCTTTACCATGGGCACCAGCTACGTTACACAGGCCGTTACCGTTTCCCCGGTACCGGCTCCGATTGTTGGAGGAACAACTTCATTTTGCATGGGGACCACCACGACGCTCACTGACGCAACACCCGGAGGAACCTGGAGTACATACTACGGCCTCTATGCAACCGTTGGTTCAGCTTCCGGAATCGTGACCGGTTTGTATGGGGGCACGGAATACATATATTATTCGATGCCGGGTGGATGCAGCGTTTTTGCCATAGTGACAGTAGATGCAACGCCAACGGGATATATAACGGGGCCAGTCACGGTATGTACGGGGTCTGCAATTACCTTGGTAGATAGTGCAGTGCCGGGCGGAACATGGATCAGCGACACTCCTTCAGTAGCAACTATTACATCAGGTGGTGTTGTTACAGGCGTTTCTGCCGGTACGGTCACTATCAGTTATGCTACCACCGGCATCTGTGGCTTAGCCTATGCATTCCACCCCATTACAGTTCTTAGTACCACCGATCCCGGAATCATTACAAGTTCATCTCCTATCGCTGTAGGAACAATCGGTTATGCCTGGGAAACGGTCTGGACAGGGGCCTGGAGCAGCAGTAACCCTTCAGTTGCAACGATAGATGCCAGTACCGGGCAAATTAACGGGATTTCGGTTGGCACAGCTACTATCAGCTATTCAGTTACCGGCTGTGGCGGTCTGGCAGTTGCTACCGATACCATAAGTGTCGTTCCGCTGGATGGAATTTCCGGGCATGTAAATTTCGGCTCTGCAATATATGGAAATGTCAAAGTATGGCTAATAACGTATAACTCATCCACACACATTCTTAGTGCAGTTGATTCAGTCACTACCTATATGGGGGGCTTTTATCCCGCCGGAAGCATTTATTATGAGTTCCGAGGTCTTGGCACCGATTCATTCAGGGTTAAGGCAGCACTTCCTGATTCTTTTTCAACAACCGGCTTTATGCCCACCTACCATGGTTCTTACTTCTACTGGCATGATGCAGATGTGATCTGGCATGTTGCCGGCAGTTCCGACCTAAACAAGGATATTGCCATGGCTGTAGGAACACTAACCGCAGGTCCAGGCTTCATTGCCGGCGACGTTACTACCGGCGCCAATAAGGGTACTTCAGGTGGGGGGCCCTCGGAACATATGCATATGTGTGTGCTAAATTCAACCACGCACCAGCTGATAGGACAAACCTATACCGATGCAGCCGGACATTATACCTTTAATAACCTGCCCGTCGGTGAGACCTACTATGTCTTTCCTGACTCGTCCGGCTACCTCACAGTTCCTTATACCAGCGTGACATTGACAACGGCTAATCCGTCAATGACAACCGCCGGATTCCAGCAGCATACTTTGTCGTTCACAATTACACCTGTTATCGAAGGCGTCCATAATGTAACCACTGCCGAATCCACCGTTTATGCCTTCCCCAACCCCTCAAACGGAAACCTGAATGTCAGCTGGAATGCAGCTGCCACTGAAAGCGGAACGATTACGATCACAGATATCTCAGGACGCGAACTGATAAGTACTGAAGTAAGGTTGATTGAAGGCAATGGCGTAAAACAATTTGATATGTCAGGCTATGCTGACGGCTTATACCTGGTGCATGTTAAGTCAGCGACCATTGACTATAACAGCAAAGTACAGGTACAGCATTAATTCTTCTTAAAAATAGATTTATATAAAGGGGCATTCGCCCCTTTATTGATTTCAGGATTACGGTTTATCCCCTAAAATCTCCTTATCATATGTTTATATCCTCTTATTTCGAATTTATAAATAAAATATATTGCTAACTTCCTAACATTTCCGGACCTTTACTCGTCTAACAGTATAACAAAGAAAAACCGTTATTTAAACATTCTAAAAAATCTTTTATTAATCAAACCTTTAAATTAATTTGTATGAAAAAGTTTTTGACCCTCACATTTATTACCGTAATGCTCTCCGTAGCCTCTTATGCGATAACCCCTATCACTGGTCCGCATACAGTATGTCTTGGCTCCAGTACGTATTTAGCTGACAGCCTTAGCCCCGGAGGCGTATGGACGAGCAGTAATATAGCTATAGCCACAGTAGGCTCATCTACCGGAATTGTCAACGGAGTTTCAGCAGGCGTTTGCGATATTACCTATACTACCGGCAGCGGCTATGCAACCATTACAATGACAGTCAGCCCTTCTCCAACCGCTATTTCAGGTCCTGGTACTGTATGTGTTGGTTCCTCTATTACACTTACGGATGCTACCCCTGGCGGCACATGGTCAGGCGGCTCTCATGAGACCGTTGGCGCCTCGACCGGTGTAGTAACAGGTGTGAGCGGCGGTTGGGACTATATATATTATACATTGCCCGGTGGTTGTTCCGCCTATACTACAGTTACAGTTGGCGCTTCTCCTGCAGGTGTGATTACAGGGCCTTCAGTAGTTTGCGTGGGCTCAACCATTACCCTTCACGATAGTCTGGGTCTGGGTGGTACCTGGAGCAGCGGTACTACTTCTATCGCTACTGTTACATCCGGTGGTGTGGTTTTAGGTGTTTCTGCAGGTACCGTTGTCATCAGCTACACTACTACGGGCAGCTGCGGTACTTCTTACGCAACAAGGACAATCACAGTAGGCGGCACTACCAGCCCTGGAACAATCAGCGGACCAACCACTGTTGTTGCTGGCTCTACCATTACATTGTCTGAAACTGCATCAGGTACATGGAGCAGTGGCACAACATCAGTTGCAACTATTTCTGGCGGCGGCGTAGTCACAGGTGTAAGCGCCGGTACTACTGTTATCTCCTATGCAGTTGCAGGTTGCAGCGGCACAGTGTATGCTACATACACTGTAACCGTAACGGCATTTGACGGCATCTCAGGCAATGTGATCTTTGGCTCTGCTGTTTATGGCAATGTCAAGGTTTGGCTGGTTAAATACAACCCGACTACACACATACTCAGCGCACAGGATTCTGTTACCACTTATTGCTCAGGCACAAGCGTTTATTACCAGTTCGCCGGTCTTGCTACCGATTCATTCCGTGTAAAAGCAGCATTGCCTGATACTTTCTCCACGTCAGGTTACATGCCTACTTACCACGGCGCTTATTTCTACTGGCATGATGCAGATGTGATCTACCACACTGCCGGAATTGCAAATACCGGTGAAGATGTTACTATGGCTTACGGTACTGTTACTACGGGCACAGGTTTTATTGCAGGTGATGTTACCACAGGCGCCAACAAGGGTACGTCAGGCGGCGGACCTTCTGTTCACCTGCACATGTGTGTAGTTAATTCCACTACCCACCAACTGATAGCTCAAACCTATACAGATGCTACAGGCCACTACTCTTTCAGCAACCTGCCCGTTGGTCAGACTTACTATGTGTTCCCTGACTCTTCAAGCTATATCACAGTTCCTTATACCAGTGTTTCATTGACCACTGCAAGTCCGTCTATGTCTGCTGCAAGTTTTGTTCAGCATACATTGTCTTTAACTATTACCCCCGTATTGGCTGGTGTACATAATGTTCCTTCTGCTGAATCAACCATATTCGCATTCCCTAACCCAACCAACGGGAACCTGAATATTACCTGGAATGAATTAGCTGCTGAGAATGGCGCCATTACCATCACAGACCTTGCAGGCCGCGTATTATACAATACTAATGTAATAATGAACCAGAGTACAGGTGCTAAACAGATTGACTTGTCAGCATTTGCAAATGGTTTATACCTCGTAAATGTAAAATCGGCCTCTATAGACTATAATAGTAAAGTACAGGTACAGCATTAATACTCCTGAACTTTTTAATACTTAATAAAGGGGCGTGATCGCCCCTTTATTTATTTTAGGAAATCATTTAGCCGGGTTATGTTATATTTGTAATAAACCCCGACCCTCCCGAAAAAATCGGGACAGGTGTCAGGAGGTGTTGTTAACGACCCATATATGGTGACACAAAGATCATTGCTGTGCCCCTTACTCATTTGTTTGTTATTTATTTGTTTACCTTCCTTGTTAAAAGCCCAGGAAGCCGACCAGAATTTTAAAAACTACCAGCTTACCTGCACCCGTGTTAATGAAGCCTGTAAAAAATACAACGACACCCTGGCAAGGGAATTTAAAAAGAAGAACCTCGCCTGGCCTCCTACAGATATTTACCTCCGTGCTTTCAAGTCGCAGAACGAAATGGAACTGTGGGCACGCAATACCGAAAGCAGCGAATACAAGCTCGTAAAAACCTACCACATCTGCGCAATCTCAGGTCAGCTTGGCCCCAAGCGCACACAGGGCGACCGGCAGGTGCCGGAGGGTTATTACTTCATTGAAGAATTTAACCCCAAAAGCGATTACTACCTCTCCATGCTGCTCAACTATCCGAATTATTCTGACAGCAAAATGGGTAAGCCCGACCTGGGCGGAGAAATTTATATTCACGGCGGCTGTGTCACCATCGGTTGTATGCCCATGACGGATGATGGTATCAAAGAACTATACACGTTATGCCTGACTGCCAAACTCAACGGCCAGGAATACATACCCGTGCACATCTTCCCCACCCGGCTGAACAAAGCAGGCATGGCCTACCTGAAAAACAAATTCCCGCACGACCCCGATAAACAGCAGTTCTGGTCTGAACTTAAGAACGGTTTTGACTATTTCGAGAAGACCCACAAAATACTACCCGTTATGTATAGTCCGGACGGGAGGTATGTGAATTAAAGTTTCCAGTAACTGATTTTTATTCATAATTTGCATATAGAAATCAAACTGCCATCCTATGCACCTGCCGGGATTTATTTTATTGCTGTGTTGACTAATGGGCGGGTGTTTGCAGGGAAGATTATGGTGGAGTAAAATTGGTAGTAAATGAAAAGGTTTGTAATTATATTGATATTCATCTTTACCTGTATCAACTTGCATGCCCAGGTGAATGTTATTACTACCATTGGTGGTACAGGAGTGCCTGGATATTCTGGAGATAATGGCCCCGCAACTAGTGCCAAAATTTATTTTCCAGAACAATTATGTTTAGATGATTCTGGTAATGTTCTAATAGCGGATTCATATAACCACAGGATTCGCAAAATAGATATTTCTACTAGTGTCATGTCACGCATGAATTGACGGATAAAGTTTTAATAATTTCACCCTTGCATCCTCACAGGTGAAGTGCCATTTTATTTTGGCTTCCTTATTGTTCCGGTGAGTTTGCCATGCACCTGCTTCTGATTTCATTT
>CAIMDZ010000039.1 GCA_903839875.1 uncultured Bacteroidota bacterium | reverse complement strand
CTTATATGCAAAAATTAACGTGACTTAACCAGCAGGCCCTAAATAAGAATACAGAGAAATTGGCAACAAGGAATGTAGAACTTTCCTTGTTTGTCGGGGGGCATGCCCCCCGACAAACAAGGAAAAAGTGAATATATCCCATAATTATTTTTTATTTCGGGATGACTCATACTTAACCCACATTGCTTTTTTATTTTTTCAATATGTTAAAAATTCGGGGTTACGTTGTTAAAATGGTACGGATTTTTGTCGTATATATTTTAGATTAATACCTATATTATTGATAGTCAAAAGGGCTATTTTTTGACCGTAATTTGTAGTCCAACCGCATACTTTTAGCGTTGGCACGCTGTATCTACTTTTGATTTGATGTTTCTCAAGCGTATATCCAAGGTAAATAAAGCAACAGGCAAGCCTAAGGACTATTACCGTTTGTGCGAAAGTTATCGTTCAGGGAATGCGGTGCGCCACTATACGATCATTCAGTTGGGTGCATTAGATGAACTGCCGCTTTACGAACAGAAACAAGCCCTTGCCAGAAGGATAGAACAATTAGTAGATGAGCAAAGAACAGGTAAGCTCACTATGTTTGCACCGACAGAAGATCTGGTGGAGCGTCTGGCGCAAAAATTCTTTGCAGATATAGCAGAAAAGCGGCGGCTGGATATTGCATCCGGAAAAGACTACCATGTAGTAGATGTAAACAGCCTAAAGAATAAACAGGTACGTGAAGTTGGAGCTGAATGGCTTTGCCTTCAGACAGTTGAGCAACTAAAGATCAGCAGATTTTTACGTCAGCAGGAGTGGGATGAGGAAACGATCAGGCTGGCAATGACCCATATTGTAAGCCGTGCAGTCTATCCGGCCTCTGAACTCCGGACCAGTCAGTGGATAAGGGAGAACTCTGCCATTTGCGAATTGACCGGATACCCTGAAAGTAAGATAAACAAAGACCGTTTATATGCCATCAGTCACCAATTGTACAGCGTAAAGGATGAGCTGGAAAAGCATTTAAGTAACCGTACCAATGAGTTATTTGATCTGGACGATAAAATAATATTGTATGATCTGACCAACACTTATTTTGAAGGGCGGATGTCCAATAGCAATATCGCCCGTTTTGGCAGAAGCAAAGAAAAACGTAAGGATGCGAAACTTGTGGTACTGGGCGTTGTAGTCAATACGGAAGGCTTTCTTAAATACTCCAACATATACGAAGGCAACACGGCAGACAGTACGACCCTGGAGCATATAATAAAACAGATGAGCCTGAGAACATCTGCCAACGGCCGCAAGCCGGTGGTGGTATTGGATGCAGGCATCGCTACTGAAGATAATATCAGGCTGCTGCGGGATAGTGGCTATGGCTACATCTGTGTATCGCGGTCAAAACTCAAAAATTATAAAGCCGATACCAACCAATCTCCTGTTGTAGTGCGGGACAACAAAGAACAACCCATTACCCTTCGCAAAGTAACCGTTGAAGGTTGCACCGACAACTATCTGCAGGTACACAGCCATGCCAAAGCGCTCAAAGAAAGCAGCATGAATAACCGTTTTGCAGATCGTTTTGAGGAAGGCCTCAAACAGATCAAGGACAGTCTGGATAAAAAAAGCGGGATAAAAAAACTATCAAAAGTATGGGAACGGATAGGACGACTTAAAGCCAATTACCCAAGCACCCACAAGCACTACGACATCTGTGTTAAGGACGATTCTAAAGAGACAGTTGTGGACCTGACCTGGGAGAAAAAGGAAACTGACAAACAGGAAGGCACCTACCTGTTGCGTACAAACCTCAATGAAAAGGACGAACATACCCAGTGGACCATTTACAATACGATCAGGGAAATAGAATATACCTTCAGAGTGCTCAAAACAGACCTTGACCTGCGCCCGATTTTCCACAAAACGGATGCTGCATCCATGGCTCATCTTCATTTGGGCTTGCTGGCATATTGGGTGGTAAACACGATCCGCCACCAGCTAAAACAAAAGGGTATTAATAATGAATGGCGCGATACTGTCAGGACAATGAATACACAAAAGGCAGTAACAACAACCATGAAAAACGACCGGTATGAACAAATAATCATCCGCCAATGCAGTGAACCAACGGATGAGGTCAAGTGCATTTACAAAGCCCTCGGGTATAAACCTGTACCGTTCACCCGGAAAAAATTTGTAGTCCCCCCTGCCGAAATTCGAAAGACACAACTACCTGATAATGACCTTGGATTATCTGGTTAGTACGCAATGTGGGTTAAATGCAATCCCTCCAATACTTATTTGTTGCTCAAACCGTTGGCGCATTTTTATCAGGTTTTATACCGAATATACCGCAAAAATCATGCTCGAACACCCGAAAACACTGAATAGTTATCCACTTATTCACACTACATAATCAACGAAAACACGCTACAGTAAAGGATTGTATCGTTCACTTGCCAACACGATTTAGGAAGTACCGTCTTTCGTATCTACACGAACTCCCTGGGGTTTCACATAATGAACTATTCGTAACATTTTCCGCAGTTGTTAGTGTTCCTTAGGCTGACTTAGAACTCGAACCTATGCTAAATTGATTTTAACGAACCATTTTAAAACGATTACAAGCAAGCATATTGAGAACCACAAAATGCTAATGTGTTCATTTTTTAGTTCTCAGTCAGCCTAAGGAACACCAACAATGGGGAAAACGTACGCTACTCAGATTTGACAACTCTTTTCAAAAGAGTTGCCAAATCTAACACACAACAAACCACACAATTAAAATACGCCCATGTAAAGGGCCTGGTTTTTTTACCCAATAGCCTGCTTCAGATCCTCTATCAAATCATCCACATCTTCAATTCCTACACTTAGCCTGATCAAAGAATCTCCAAGTCCGTTGGCTATCCGTTGTTCGCGTGGAATTGAGCCATGCGTCATAGTAGCCGGATGACCAATAAGCGATTCTACACCGCCCAGTGATTCGGCAAGTGAGAAAAGTTGTGTTTTCTTCAGCACTGCTAAGGCATCCTCTATATTATCGTTTTTGAGCGTGAAGGAGATCATACCGCCAAAGCCGCGCATCTGCCTTTTAGCTATGTCATGATTTGGATGGTCTTCAAAACCTACCCAAAGCACCTTTCCAACTTTAGGGTGTGAGCGCAGGTAATGCGCAATAGTTTTCCCATTCTCACAGTGCCGCTGCATACGCACATGCAGTGTCTTAATACCCCTGAGCACCAGCCAACAGTCGTGCGGGCCGGGTACTGCGCCGCAACTGTTCTGAATAAAACGAAGGCGTTCTTCCAGTCCGGCATCATTCATTATAAGTGCGCCATGTACCACGTCGCTGTGGCCGCCCAGGTACTTGGTAGCAGAGTGCAGCACTATATCTGCACCTAGGTCGAGTGGGGTTTGCAGGTAGGGCGAGGCAAATGTATTATCGCATACTAAGGTCAGGTTGTGCTTTTTGGTGATGGCAGCTGCGCCGGCTATATCTATTACATTCAGCAGGGGGTTGGTAGGTGTTTCAATCCATACCATTTTGGTTTTGTCGTTGATGTGCCTGCTTATGTTGTGCACATCGTGCATGCCAATAAAATGGAACTTAATGCCATAATTAGCAAAAACCTTGGTCATGATACGATAGGTGCCGCCATAAAGGTCGTTCGAAACGATCACCTCGTCTCCGGGAACCAATAACTTGATAACCGCATCTGTTGCAGCCATGCCACTTCCGAAACACAGGCCATACTTCCCGTTCTCTATAGCCGCCAGTGCATTCTGCAACACTGTACGTGTAGGGTTTTGGGTACGTGCATATTCATATCCTTTATGGTCGCCCGGCCCGGCCTGCACATAGGTGCTTGTCTGGTAAATAGGCGTCATTATTGCGCCGGTAGTAGGATCAGGATGAACGCCTGCATGTATCAGTTTGGTACCGAGCTTGTAATTTTTATCTGCCATTTGATTTTCGTTATGCGGCTGCAAAGGTAGAATAAAACAGTAAAACCCATTTAGTTCAATTACCTGGAACCCTGCATACTTTCTGCTATAACTGCTATTTTTGCAAAAACTTATGTATGATTCTGTTACAGGCATCACTGGGTTTGCCAATTATGGCTGGTTTCATAATGATAATAATTATGGCGGTCGGGTCCATAACCTTTGGATTGCTGCAAATAATCAATGTTATTAACCGCAGTTCACGACCGGTTCAGTTCGACGAAGTTGGCCGGGAAGTAGTGCCACCAAGCCACATTGCCCACGATTTTTTGATCTCGTTAATAGTCGCCCTTGCCCTTTTGGGTCTAATTATTTACAAGTGGCTAACGTTTCAGGGGCCATGGATAAACTGATAAATGAGCTTTTATTTTTCTTTCCCCCTATTATCTCCTCTCCAATAAAACTAACTCTGCATTTCTGTCTGTTGAAATCGCTAAACATTATGTGATCTTTTTCAACCAGGACTGCCGGTTCACCTTCAATTTCGATGGCTGTTAAAATACAGTACCCGGGCCGAACCCGGGTACAATTAATAACCAATAAATTGACTATATGCAGTAGTTAATAAAACCTCATCATTCCTTCACTACCTTCTGAATGTAATGATCATTCACTTTTATAAAGTACATACCTGCCGGTAAGGAAGAAATATTCAGATTCACTTGTTCCTCATTAAAAGCATTGGTATATACCCTGGCGCCTGACATATTGGTGATGGTAATAAAGGCCACTTTTTCTTTACAGGCTATGGTCACATTTCCGTTTGTGGGATTGGGAAATACTTTCAGGTCCCCCCGTTCTCCATACACATTATTGACAGCAAGTGCGATTGGTCCGGCACTTATCCTTCTTATTACGTTGTTGAGCCTGTCGGATATATAAAGATTACCCATAGCATCTACCCTATTGCACGAAGGATAATTCATTGAACCCGCAGTTGCAGGCCCCCAATCGCCACTATAGCCCGGGATGCCATTTCCGCCAATTCTATATATAATGCCTGAGGTATTTACCATGCGGCTGGTATGGGTCAATTCATCGGTGATATAAATATTACCGGCAGCATCAGCGTCTACTCCTATAGGTATATTTAACTCTGCCGCGGTTGCTGGGCTACCATCACCTATACCTCCGGCTGTTCCGTTTCCTGCAATAGTGCTGATAATACCGGAAGTATTAATTTTCCTGATTACATGGTTTCCGCCATCGTCAACATACAGGTTCCCTGCAACATCGAACGCCAAACCAACTACGATATTGCTTAAAAGAGCTGCGCTGGCGGGTCCGCCATCACCGGTATATCCTATAACACCATGTGTTCCGCAAATAGTATTAATAATACCCGATGTATTAATTTTCCTTACAAGGTTGTTTGCGTCGGAAATAAAAATATTGCCTGAGGCATCCAGCACCACAGTCTGAGGCGCTGCTAACTGTGCGTTGGTAGCCTGTCCGCCATCGCCCATTGTGCCGACTGCAGGGGAGCCATTTCCCGCAATGGTGGTGATTATTCCCGAAGTATTTACTTTGCGGAGCCGGGCATTTGAACAATCGGTAATATATAGATTACCTGCGCCATCAACTGCTACTCCGGCAGGGTTAAAAAAGGAAGCGTTTGTAGCAGGACCACCATCGCCGCTGAATCCGACCAACCCGTTTCCGGCAACTGTGGTTATAATACCCGAGGTATTAACCTTCCTGATCCGGTTGTTATCACGGTCGGCAATAAAAACATTGCCGGCAGCATCTATTGCCATATCCTGTGGGCCGCTGAGTACTGCAGCTGTGGCCGGGCCACCATCACCAAAACCTGCAACTCCACTACCGGCAAGGGTGCTTATTATGCCGGAGGTATTTACTTTGCGGATACGGTTATTGTTCAGATCTGCAATATAGATATTGCCTGAAATATCAGCTGCAACGCCATAGCCATTGTATATCTGTGCTACTATAGATGGGCCACCATCACCGCTAAAACCCGGTGCTCCTGTTCCTGTATTGGTTGATATGATCCCCGCGGTATTGATCTTTCGGATACGGTTGTTAACCATATCTGCAATATAAATATTGCCTGCAGCATCAAAGCTGACACCTGTTGGCTGATACAATTCGGCAGAAGTTGCCGGTCCTCCATCGCCACTATAACCCAATGTCGAACTTCCGCCTATAGTAGAGATCATTCCTGATGTATTCACTTTCCTGATACGTCCGTTCATCTGGTCGGCAATAATAATATTACCCGACCCGTCAACAGCCACACCGGTAGGCATATTCAGGCGTCCCGCTGTTGCAACGCCACCATCACCGGTAAAACCAGCGATACCATTGCCGGCTATAGTGGAGATAATGCCGGATGAATTGATCATCCTGATTCGTTCGTTTGCCTGGTCGGCAATAAAAACATTACCTGATCCATCAACTGCAACACCTGATGGTTGATTTAATTTTGCCAATGTAGCTGCCAATCCATCTCCGGAATAGCCGGCAACCGTTGTGCCGGCAAGCGTTGTAATAATACCGGCTGAATTAATTTTACGGATGCAGTTATTGGAATAATCTGCTACAAAAACATTACCTGAAGCATCTGCTGCTACTCCCATAGGGTATTTTAAGCTGGCAGCAGTGGCAGGACCACCATCGCCGCTATACCCGATGAAACCATTACCTGCAAATGTGGTAATAATGCCGGAAAGGCTCACCATCCTGATGCGGTTGTTGCTTGCATCTGCTATGTATACATTCCCGGTTGGGTCTATGGCAACTCCGTATGGACGATTCATCCTGGCAACACTTGCCGGGCCGCCATCGCCGCCATAGGTATAAGTATTATTACCGGCAAATGTGGTAATTATCTGTGCACCTGAAGGAGCTAAAATACCAACGAGACAAATAATAAAAAGGGCAACAGTAACCTTGCTTTTCATAATTTCATTGTTTAAGAGTTAACATTATAGGCGTAAAATAATCGTTGATTGTTAGGAGTTTAAAAAAATAATTAGGCAATTTCAAGCTGAGTGAAGATGTAATATAAACAAAAGAATATAAGCAAACAAAAAGAGTTTTCAATCGGTCGGAAAAGTTTTTAAACGGCTGTAAGTATGTATAAATGACAAATAATTTTATTCAGATTGCTGTTTGGTTGCCCATTCACTTTTCAGCAACCCGGAAATAACCAGGTCCTCGGACATGCCATTTCTGATGATACTCTGGCGGATGATACCTTCTGTTTTGAAACCCAGGCGCTGGGCTACTTTTGCACTTCGTTTATTTGCAGTTACAAAATGTATCTCAATTTTATTCAGGCCTGTTTTATCAAAAAGGAAGTCAATGAATTTTAGCAGGCATTTATTAATTATTCCTTTCCCCTCAAATTCCTTTATTATCCAGTAACCTACCTGGGCTCTTTTTGTGGCCTGGTTCCAGTTATCCATACCTATGCCTCCAATCAATTCGGTTTTAAAAAAAATGCCTAAAGCCAGCGCTTCCTGGGCTTCCAATTGATGAATTGACCGTTGAATGAATTCCAGTGATTGTTCTGGCCTTAATGTATTATCTACCCAGTTGAGCCAGGGATGCAGATGGTTTCTGGCATGATCAACAGCATAAAATAAGTCCTCAGCATCGCTGACCTCATACGTACGTAGCAAAATATCGTTGTCTATAGTTATTGATACCAAGGTACTTATATTGTGGTCGGAGTAAACATGTTCATTAAATTCGTGTTTTGCGAGCTTAAAAACGTAATCAGGATACTGTTAAATGACAACTAATTGCGTCTTTGCGTGAAACTTTTTTGCACAAATCTATACCGCGTGAAGCATAGTTTTAAACTTTCTCTCTCTTCGTTAAAAGATCCCATATCTCCGGTATCCGTTTCACCCACGACAGTTCGCGCATCTTGGTTTTTGCATCTTCAGCAGGTGATCCGAAATATACTTTACCACCTTCAAGGCTTGCCGGTACACCGCTTTGCGCATATACTACTGCTCCTTTGCCGATGGTAAGGTCTTTGCTCACACCCACCTGACCCCATAAAATCACCTCATCCTCAATAATAGCTTTTCCACCTATGCCTACCTGGGCGGCAAAAAGGCAATTCCTGCCTATTACTGCGCCATGCCCAATGTGGATATGATTATCCAGCTTGGTGCCCTTGCCTATAATGGTGTCTCCACTCACGCCTTTATCTATGGTAGTGCCCGCGCCTATTTCTACGTCATCTTCAATAATTACCCTGCCGCAGCTTACCAGCTTGTCGTACTGAACCTCGCGGTCTTTGCGGCGTTTGAAATAAAAAGCATCGGCGCCCAGTACACATCCCGCATGAATGATCACATTATTACCAATTACACATTGGTCATAAATAGTAACATTCGGATGGATCAGGCAATTCTCACCGATCCTTACGTGATTGCCAATAAAAGCGCCGGGTTGAATATGTGTACCATTTCCAATTATAGCGCTGTCACTAACCATTTTGGTAGCAGGCTCAAAAGGCTGGAAATGCTTAACTATACTCACATAAGCTGTAAACGGGTCACTGATCACAAGCAATGTTTTTCCTTCAGGACAAGGAACTTCTTTATTTATAATAATTATGGTTGCCGCCGAATTGAGGCAGGCATTGTAGTATTTTTCAAAATCAACAAAGGAAATATCCCCCTTTGTAACTTTATGTATTTCATTGATGCCTGTGGCTTCCTGCTCTTTATTACCAATCAATTTAGCTCCTGTAAAATCAGCGATCCATTGTACCGAAACAGGCTTTTCAAAATGCATATGCTAAAATTTTGACGCAAAAATACAACATTGAATGGCGCCTAAGTAAAAATTACATTTAAATACATTGTTTAGATTAATTTCGACAAACAATTCTGCTTTGATTTTGAACTACATCAACATAAACGGAAATATCACATCAGATAACGCGGCGCGGTTGCCCATTGATAATGGCGCTTTCCGTTATGGTTATGGCTTGTTTGAAACCATACTGGTTGCAGGTGGCGAAATTGCACTAAGACAATTCCATTTGCAAAGGTTGTTGGCAGGTTTGCAATTATTGCAATTAGACTTACCAAAACTGATGACTAATGGCTTATTTGAAGAACAGGTATTACCAACCGTAAAAAAGAATGGTCTTGAAAACCTCTGCCGCGTTCGGCTGCAGGTGTTTGCTGGTGGCGGCGGGCTTTATGGTCCTGAAAATAATAAATCGGGTTTTGTGATCGAATGCTTCCCCCTTCAGCCTGAAACATTGAAACTAAATGAAAATGGTCTGGTTATGGGTATTGCTGCCGGCCTGAATAAAAGTACAGACACCTTTGCAAACCTCAAATCGTGCAATGCCCTGATTTATGCAATGGCAGCACGGCAGGCCAAAGACAATAAATGGAACGATGCATTGGTTTGTAATACACGGGGTAATATTATTGAGAGCACGATAGCCAATATTTTCTGGATCAAAAACGAAGAAATTTTTACACCACCATTGACTGAAGGCTGTATAGCAGGGGTGATGAGAAGGTACATTACAGAGAAATTGCCGGTTACAGAAAAAAGCCTGCACATTGATGAACTGTTAACAGCTGATGAGGTCTATCTGACTAATGCAATAAAAAAAATAAAGTGGGTTGGCGAGATAGGGAATATAAAATATGATAATAAACAAATTAAAAGGCTGAATGACCTGCTTTTTGTCGCTTAAAACAGGCTAATGAATTAAATAGCCCCATTAACTACCTTTGAAAGATCATTGAATGATTTCTTAATTGCTATGAGACTATATTTTTTATTCGTTTTATCACTGTCTTTTGTTGTCCCTGTATCCGCACAGATGGGGTATGGACCTGAGGCAGGTATAGGAATGAGCAATATGCATTTTGCTCCGGCTGAAGGATTCACTTCTGCAAGCACCAGCCCCCAGGCCAGCGGAAAAATCGGCGGAATCATTGACTATGGGTTAAACCGAAAAGCTTACCTGCAAACAGGGCTATACTTTTCGAGAAAAGGGCAGTCCAGGAGTTTCTCATTCGACAAAAGTGATAGCCTGAATGAATACGTAGACCAAAAGCTCACCATTAACTATATTGACCTGCCGGTAAACCTGCTGTATAAAACAGGCATTCAGGGGAAGGGCAGGTTTTCACTTGGCGTGGGTGTTACAGCTTCCTATATCATAGGAGGAAGAAACAAAATGCAGGCTTATGGAAAAAGCAACGACACTCCCTATACCGTTAATAACAATACCAGGATAGTAAAAGGCAATCCACTTGCCATGTTCGACCTTGGGGTAAACCTGGTCGGGGGTTATGAATTTCCTACCGGTTTGTTTATCCGTGCTTATTATACAGCTGGGATAAAAGATATTGGTTTGGGTTCAGAATCCGATAAAAACCGTATCTGGGGATTGTCTGCAGGTTACTTTTTTGGCAAAGGTAGAAATATCAATAAAGATATAGATAACCTGATAGATAAGGGCGATTAAACCCCTGAAAAACTGTCCAAAAAGAGTTCATCCGGGCGGGCCTGATCAATCTCGTTTGCTGCGAGAATTTTTGAACTAATTTACTACCAGTAACCACCGCCGTAGTGAGGACGGGGACGGTAATGATGCGCATGCCACTTATACCAATGCGCTTTGTAGCCAATGAATTTATTAGTCTTATACTTTTTAGCCCTGTATGTGGTTGTTCCGCAGCTGCTGGCAAATACTATCAGTATGACTAAAGCTACGAGGCAAGTGAATTTATTCTTCATTTAAAAATAATTACGTCACAAAATACTTTATTATTTTATATTCAGGTAGTACTGTCTGATTTTTCTTTTTCCTGAATTTTAAAGAAAATGCCCCGATTCAAACAAAATTATACTTTTGTAACCGCTCCTCCACACAATATGGGGATGCCCTGGAACAAGGTTCCGAATTCTTATCGGGAGGGTTTGGGGCTAAGTTTTATGACTAAAAAAGAACGTTTCGCTATTGTTATTGATTGGTTTCAGAAAAATATGCCTGAAGCTGAAACCGAACTTCATTACACAAATCCATATGAATTATTGGTTGCTGTTATTCTGTCTGCACAGTGCACCGATAAAAGGGTGAACCTGGTAACACCGGCATTGTTCAATAAATTTCCCGGCCCTGAAAGCCTTGCCAAAGCCGGGTTTGAAGATGTAGAACCATTGGTGCGCAGTGTAAGTTTTGCCAATAATAAAACCAGGCACCTGATAGGCATGGCAAAAATGCTGATAGAACAATTTAAGGGAAAAGTACCGGATAATATGGAAGACCTGGTACAACTGCCGGGTGTAGGGCGTAAGACGGCAAACGTAATTATTTCAGTAGTATTCAAGCAACCCGGAATGGCCGTTGATACGCATGTATTCAGGGTTTCGGCCAGGATAGGACTGACTACAAATGCAAAAACGCCCTTACAAACCGAACAGCAACTGGTAGCCAATATCCCGAAGGAACTATTAGGCATTGCCCACCACTGGCTCATATTACATGGCAGGTATGTTTGCGTAGCCCGCCGTCCAAAATGTGAACAATGCGGATTAAAACCAGCCTGCAAGTACTACCAAACTGATATGAGGCATATAATTGAAAAAGAGGAGTCCAAAAGCTGAACCCCTCTTCAAAAATTCTTTTTAGATTACTCGCCAGGAGATATGTGAGCCTTATTATGGTTGGGCGGTGGCGTCATATCAGGCGCCTGACCATTATCCCACGTGGTATGAAATGTTTTCTGGTAGGCATCCCAGCTTACGTGCTTGTATGCGTTATCGCCAAAATAAGACATGATCGGCTCAATTTGTGCAACGGTCATGTAGCCCGCAATAGGCGTTGGATTCTGGAAATTCTCCACCATGAAAATAGTGGTAGGATAGGACATCTGTCCTTTCATCAGCTCAACGGCCAGAGTATTTGACTTATACTGTGGCTCAAAACGGTATTCCTTTCCCTGGAAGTTGATCACGTCCTGGCGCTCAGCATCAAACTTAACGGCATAAAAGTTGGTGTTCATATACTTAATAAGCGCTGGATTGGAAAAGGTAGAAGCATCCATTTTTTTACACCACCCACACCAGCCGGTATATATATCTATATACACCTTTTTGGGGTGTTCTCTCATTTTCTGTTGAAGCTCATCAAAGGAAGTGATCCAGTGTATTTCCTTATTGTCATCAGCAGGCTCGGCAGCTTTTTTATTTTTGCTGTCGGCATGTAAAAGGGCAGGGATGGAGATCATTAAAATCGCCAGAAGCAATACGCGTTTCATTGATTATTGTTTTTGAAAAACGAATTTACAAATATTCCATGTAGTTTTGTTCAATTGCCTGATAATTTTATGATAAAAGTAGCAATTGCAGTTACCGGCGCCAGTGGCTCCATATATGCCAAAGTGCTTTTGGAACAGATCCAGCGGCTAACAGACCAGGTTGCCGCGGTGGACCTGGTTTGGAGCAGTAATGCCTATACCGTTTGGCAGCATGAACTGGGAAACAAGGATTATGAAAAATTCCCATTCAAAGTATGGGAAAAAGATGATTTTATGGCGCCTTTTGCTTCCGGCAGCTCATCTTATAGTACAATGATCATTTGCCCATGTAGTATGGGTACATTAGGAAGAATTGCCGGAGGCATAAGCAATGACCTGGTAACCCGTACTGCAGACGTGATGCTAAAGGAACGGCGCAAGCTGATATGCGTGGTCAGGGAGACACCCTATAATCTCATTCACCTGCGCAATATGACTACTGTAACAGAGGCAGGTGGTATTATTTGCCCGGCAACCCCCTCGTTTTACAGTAAACCCCAAACAATAAACGATGTGGCATATACGGTCATTCACAGGGTATTGCAACTTGCCGGACTGAATGCTGATGGGTATCGGTGGGGGGAAAACCCAAACTCACCATCGCTTTCAGGGCATCCATAATGGCGCGCCCAAAAAGCTTATCTTAGTACTTTACTTATAATTATAGCTTACAACAATGGACTATTCAAAATCATTAGAGCGGCTCAGAAAAATAATGGATGAGCTCCGTACGGAATGCCCCTGGGACAAAAAACAAACTATTCATACGCTGCAGCCACAAACCCTTGAGGAGGTGTATGAACTTTCTGAAACAATAACCAACGAAGACTGGAAGGGGCTAAAAGAAGAGCTTGGAGATCTGCTGCTGCATATAGTTTTTTACAGTAAAATAGGCAGTGAACAAAATAAATTCACCCTCGATGATGTTATAGAAGGAGTGTGTAACAAACTTATCAACCGGCACCCGCATATATATGGTAATGTAAAAGTGGAGAATGATACCGACGTAAAGCAAAACTGGGAAAAAATAAAACAACAGGAGGGCAAGAAATCGGTATTAAGCGGTGTTCCGCACGCCATGCCTGCACTTATTAAAGCATTAAGACTTCAGGAAAAAACAAAGCAGGTTGGATTCGAATGGGAAAATACCGGCCAGGTAAAAGCTAAGGTATCGGAAGAAATGGAGGAGCTCTATGAAGCCGTTGAGCAAAGTGACCAAAATAAAATAGAAGGTGAATTCGGGGATGTTCTTTTTGCATTGATCAATTACGCCCGGTTTATTAATGTTGATCCGGAACGTGCTTTGGAGCGAACTAATAAAAAATTTATTCGCAGGTTCAACATGGTAGAAGATATGGCATCCGGACAAGGCAAGTCGCTGCATGATATGACACTTTGGGAAATGGATGAATTGTGGAATAAGGTAAAAGAAACGGAAGCGGGAAAATAAATGTTCAGGCGTTATCCATATTGGGGATGGTTATTGCTCAGCTTATCGCTGTGGGGCATAAGCAGCTACTATTTTTTCCAGCGCAAGCAGGCGATGCTGCCTGAACGAATGGCCAGGATGGTGAACAATGACGTGCAGTACCGGGAAGATGCTTATAAGGCATTTACCGGTGAGCAGGAGCTTATTCGACGCATGTTCGCTGATTCATTATCAGTAAATGAATCAAAAAAACTGACTGGTTTTCCTTTCTATATTTATGGCTTTGATAATGATACCTTAAAATACTGGAGCACCAATATTGTAATCGCCGAACTTAATGATAGCGCAATTGCAAGGCCTGTAATACTAAGAAATGAAAAAGGGGTTTTCCTGGAAAAATGTGTCCGGCTTCCTTACCTGGGCGGGAATAAGAAAATGGTTATCCTGTTCCCGGTACTGATCACCTATCCGCTGGAAAATGTTTATCTGAAATCCCACTTTGCAGCTTCCGGCAATATACCGGTTACCACAAAGATCATTGATGCAGACCAACCGGTAAATGGCGCCTATCCGATTGCACTCCATGGAGGTATACGGGTTTTTAGCCTTGAATTCAACTTGCACGAATTCCAAAAATGGATACCAGATTCTGATTACATTTTCATTTCGTTGCTCATTGCCACCCTCTTTGCCAGTATCTGGTGGCTGCAGTTAATAATTATCTACCTGACACGCAAACGTTCACCACTCACCGGGTTTATTGTTACGCTTCTGATCGTTGTCATTTTCAAATTACTTCTGTATAAATACGGTTTGCCCTACAGCCTCGAAACAATTACCTTTTTCTCATCTTCATTATATGCCTCCAGTGATTATCTCCGGTCATTAGGAGATCTTTTTATCAATACGCTTTGCGTTCTTTGGCTGGTGATCTTTATCACAAGGCATACCCTGTACCGGACCTACTTCAGCAAAATAAGCACTAAAAGTATCCGGTGGCCGCTTGCTTTAATCCTTATTTGCCTCTTGCTTGGGTATGCTTATTTTTTTGTAAACATCATACGCAGCCTTGTGCTCGATTCCAACATTTCATTCGATGTAAGCCATTATTATTCTATCAATATTTACACGATTATCGGGTTACTTGTAATAGGGATCATTACAGGCATATCCTGCTTAATAATTTATTTATTCAATGTTCAGCTATCGGAACTGATACATAATAAGTGGGTCAAATACCTGCTAATAGCTGCAACAGGTGTTTTATTAATTTTACTTACCGGCAGGCAAAATGAACTCAAAATAAATCCCGCACCATTTGACTGGGTTTTTTACTGGACGTTATTAGGCTGGCTGATGTTGTTTATCCCGTTACTCGATATCCGGAATTTCTCACTGGTGTCCGACCTTTTTGAACCTCACATGATCTTCTGGGCAGTATTCATCTGCATGTTCTGTACGGGTATTCTTCAATATTTCAACCAGGAAAAAGAAAAAGTTACCAGGATCGCTTTTGTAAATTTAAAACTGTCTCCGCCAAGAGACAACATGATGGAATCCCTCTTTGATAAAACTGCCCGGATCATTGAACAGGATGCTGAGATAAAAAATTTTTTTAGCAGGCCCTCGGCATCGTCGAGAAAAACGTTAGACCAATATTTTGACGCACAGTACCTTGGCGGTTATACAACCGGAAAATATCAATCCAAACTGTATTTATTTGATGCGGCGGGAAGAAGCCTGTATAATAAGGATACTTCAGAAGGATTCGCCACTCTGATGGATGAAAAATCAGAATCTGAACTAACTAAAACATCCTATCTTTTTTACAAGGAGGACATTCATGAAAGACATTTTTATCTCTCTTACATTCCCGTTTATCAGGAAGGTATAAATAAAATACTCGGTTACATATTTATTGATTTCGACCAGAAAAAAAGAGCGAACGAAACTGTAGTTTATAATGAGCTGCTGCAAACCGGCGCTACCAAAGAAAGCACCCATGATAATGAATATACCTATGCTGTGTACCTGAATGGCAAGCTGAATTCACAAACCAATGATTATGCCTTCCCTGCTTATCTGAAGAATGATACCCTTAAACAAGAACAGGATCATGTATTCATAACCAATCACAACATTTCGGAACTATACTATAAAATTTCTGATAAGCGAACTATTGTCATAGTTCACATTCACAGCCAGGCAATAGAAATGATCACTTTGTTTTCCTACTTATTTGTGATAATGGTGCTGCTTGCCGGAATTATTTTATTGTACCAATTATACCTTTCCTACTTTTCCAACAAAATTTCTTCTGAAAAATTTATCCGCCTGACTCTTAGAAGGCGTGTTCATTTTTCCATGCTTGGTGTGGTGCTCATATCTTTTATCATTATCGGATTTGTGACGATCCTGTTTTTCAGCATTCAATACGGAACCTCAAACAGAGCCAAACTTCAGTCAGCCATGCAGTTGGCCCGGCAAACAATACAGGAAAACCTAAGGCAGGTAAAAGCCTTTAAGACAGAAGCCATGTTTGATTCGGTTGCCAGGTCCAATAGTTTTAAATCCTTTATTACTACATTAGCCAATGGCCAGGTAATTGACATCAATTTATTTAACCGGAAAGGAGTATTACTGAATACATCGGAAGATGAAATTTATAACAAGGGATTAATTTCAAACAGGATGCGTCCGGACGCATTTTATCAGTTAAATGACCTGGGTAAATCCATACATATTCAGGATGAGCGAATTGCCTACTTATATTATTTGTCCGCCTACCAGCCATTACGGGATGAGCATGGCATAACATTCGGATATATAAACGTGCCATTCTTCTCCTCAGAAAAAGATCTGAAATTCCAGATATCAAATATTGTGGTAACCCTGATTAACCTGTATGCATTCATTTTTCTTTTTTCAAGTTTGATCACCGTATTTATTACACGGTGGATAACCAAGTCATTCAGTATTATCATACAGCAATTTGAACGCATCAACCTGCAGAAGAATGAACGCATTGTATGGCCCTATGACGATGAAATAGGTTTGCTGGTAAGCGAATACAATAAGATGGTAAATAAGGTAGAAGAGAATGCGGCCATGCTGGCCCAGAGTGAACGGGAAAGCGCATGGCGGGAAATGGCGAGACAAGTGGCGCATGAGATCAAGAACCCCCTTACCCCTATGAAACTGAATGTTCAGTTTCTGCGGCAGGAGATGAAAAATGATAACCCTCAAATAAAAGAACTGACTGATAAACTAACCAATTCTATTGTAGAGCAAATAGACAACCTCTCCTATATTGCCTCTGAGTTTTCGAATTTTGCAAAGATGCCGGAGGCCCGGCCTGAAGAACTGGAATTAGGCGAACTGCTTAACAAAGCCGTTGAACTTTATAGAAATGACGCAAACACAGAAGTAAGTATTAAAGACATCCCTGAAAATCTGTTCGTGTATTCTGACCGAAGCCAGTTGCTTCGTGTTTTCAGCAATCTGCTTGAAAACGCAAAACAATCAATCCCCGATGACAGGCACGGAAAAATAGATGTATCTATAATTACGGAAAATCAAAATGCTATAATAACTATTAAGGATAACGGCCAGGGAATACCAGATGATGTGGTTGTTAAATTATTCCAGCCCTACTTTACCACTAAATCTTCAGGCACAGGGCTCGGCCTTGCAATGACCAAAAAAATTATTGAATTCTGGAAAGGTGATATCTGGTTTGAAACCAAAATTGGAGAGGGAACTACTTTTTACATTAAGTTGCCTGTTCTTAAGAAGTAACAGGTGTAGGACAAATTCCCGCCCTCCTGCGGGTTTTCCCGCCGTTGTTGGTGTCTTCCAACAACCTCGTGCAGGGCAATTCCCCCCATCTCACTCCGCATGTAAGTTATCCAAAAGGAATAAGGATTATTAGGTCATGCAACGAGTTTTATCTTTCCCAGCTCATTTGCCAATTCATGAATAGCGTCTTCAATCTTTTGTGCCTGCTTAGCTGAAGGGAACTTTAAACCAGTCTTGTAATGGTTCAGCAAAGTCCGGTTGATTCCTATCTTTCCTGATATTGCTGATAAGTTCAGGTAATTGAATGTTTCAAAAAAAGCGACCAGATCATACTTAAAATCGAATTCGACTTTGCTCCAGTCTATTTTATTCCAGATTTTATCATTTTTTCCTTCATGTATAACATAATCACTTACCAGTTCTTTTAAATTTTCTATCACCTCATCAACAGTATTTCCGTATGGAGTAGGCATCCAGCCTTTGGTCTCTACACGCCCCCATAGGATGCCATCATTTTTTTCTATGATAATTTCTAATTTTTTCATCTTGTTACTATTAGTTGATTATTTAAGTCCTGCTTTTTTTAGTATTGAATGTGCCGTTCCAGTGGCCACTTCTTTTGAACCATGATCAGCAACTGGAATTGAATATTTAAAATCTTTGTGGACGAATATTTTATGGCTCCCCGTTTGCCGGATTTCTACCCAACCGGCCAACTTGATTCTTTTAATCAGCTCACTTGATTTCATATTCTATAGCTGTTGCAAATGTATCAAATTTGATACTCAGTTCAAAATTTATTTTTGATGTCACCAAGCCTGCACCTCCCTTTCCAATTCAATATCAAACCGTTCCTTTACCGAGGCGAGAATTTCGTCTGATAATTTCCAGATATCACTGCCCTTTGCATTTCCATAGTTTACCAATACCAACGCCTGTTTGGCATGCACACCGGTTTCTCCGGTTTTATAGCCTTTCCATCCGCATTGTTCTATCAGCCAGCCAGCTGGTACCTTAACCATTTTTTCATTAACAGGGTAGGATGGAATCCCCGGATATTTGCAGGAGAGAATATCAAAATGCACTTTAGCAATAGTTGGGTTTTTAAAAAAACTGCCGGCATTACCAATTTGTTTCGGATCTGGGAGCTTGCTGATACGAATATTTATTACGGAATTCATGATGGCTGCCGGAGATAATTCCTTAACACCCATTCTTTCCAGTTCCTGCGCTATAGCTCCATAGCTGGTATTAAATTGGGGATGCTTATTCAACTTGTATACCACGGAGGTAATAAACACCTTATCCTTTAACTCTTGTTTGAAAATGCTGTCGCGGTAACCGAAGGCACATTCCTCATTGGCATAGGTGCTAAATGATCTGTCGGCCCAACTCCAGAATGTTACACTTTCTATGGTCTCTTTTGCCTCAACACCATATGCCCCGATATTCTGCATTGGCGAAGCTCCTGCTGTACCCGGTATCAATGCAAGGTTTTCAATTCCGCCTAATCCTTTATTAACAGCGAATAAAACAAGCTCATGCCATATCTCGCCTGAGGCAACCTGTAGCCAGACATGCTCATCATTTTCCCTGATTATTGCAATACCTTTCAATTCATTGTGGATCACCAACCCACGTACCGGCTGAGTAAGTAAAATATTACTCCCGCCGCCAAGTATGTGTTTCTGATGAGGTAATGAAGTTATCTCGACTAGCGTCTCAATATCTTTCAGTTTAATAAAATACTCCGCCGGCACATCAATGCCAAATGTGTTGTAGGCCTTTAGTGATATGTTTTGTTGCAAATCCATTTTGTTCAAAAATAATTTTATTATCGCTTTCCGGTAAACTTTACCCCCAGGCCACTACCACCACTCAATTTTATCACCCCATGCTCATATTTCAATCCTTCTGCTACATCTTCTTTCAGCAATAATGGCCCGTCAGCATCCACTTCATCAAGTAGCGGCAACATATTGGCAATTGCCGCTGTACCTATGCTACTTTCGCTCATAGAACCCATCATTACTTTCATGCCAAGGTTTCGGGCATCCTTAATCATTCTCATAGCGGGAGTGATACCGCCGCATTTGGTGAGCTTAATATTGATGCCATGAAAACCGTCCAGACATTTTTTTACGTCATCTTCAGTCCGGCAACTTTCATCTGCAAATAAAGGTAGTGCAGATATGGCCTTTAGTTCAATCATTGCCTCATTTTCTTCCCTTGGCAATGGTTGCTCAACGAGCGTAACTCCCAATTTTTGCAATTCAGGCAACAATCTCTTTGTTTCCTCCATTGTCCATCCTTCATTTGCATCTACCCTAAATGGAGCATCTGTATTAGCCCTCAATACCCTCAGGCAATCCAGGTCGTCCGGCCTACCCATTTTTATTTTATAAACAGGCCATGGATGGGCTTTAAGCTTTTCAACCATATTTTCAAGGGTATCTATGCCTATTGTATAATCGGTGAGTGGAGTATCGCCCCATTTAATACTTAATAATTGGTACAACGGCTGCCTGCGCATTTGTGCAAAAAGATCCCACCCCGCAATATCTAATGCTGCAATGAGGAAGTGCTGCCCTGGGATAAGATGATGCAGAAAATGCCAGAACCTTTGGGGGTCAGTTAGCGCATACCGTTCTATCATTGAGCGTTTTGCCTCAAGCGATTCTACCATTTGGGGAACGGTAATATTGTAGTAGGATATTGCAGGCGCTTCTCCATACCCTGTAAGGTTTCCCAGGCCAAGAGATGTGATCAATGTTGGCTGGTGCGTCTTCATCCCATGGCTGGTGATAAAAGGGTATTCAAATGCCAGTTCGTAAGAATAATATTTTAATTGCAACATTGGTTGAAAATGCGGTTATTTTTGCTCCCGGAAAACTCCGGTGTTAACTGTTTTTACTTTGGTCGGCTCACTTTTTGGTTTTCCCTTTTAACTTTTTGACTTATTATGCCAAAGGTACCGTTTTGGGTATTTATTCTGATCGTCCTGTTATACTTCACCGCAATCAGGGTGGATACTATGGATATTGATGCCTCGCAGTATGCAGAAATAAGCCGCGAGATGATGAAAAGCGGTGATTACCTGCATATTACCGACCGGGGAATGGATTACCTGGATAAGCCACCTTTTCTGTTCTGGGCAAGCGCCACAAGCATGAAGGTATTCGGGGTAAGTAATTTCGGATATAAATTGCCCTCAATCCTGTTTGCATTACTGGCGCTGTATGCCACCTACCGGCTAACAAAAATATTGTATGACGAAGCTACCGGGCGAATTGCCGCATTAATACTTGCCACCTGCCAGGGAATGTTCCTGATGACAAATGATATTCGTTGCGATACTATTCTTATGAGTTGTGTCATTACTTCCATTTGGCTCATTAAAGAATGGTATGTACGATGCAAAATCGGGTACCTGCTGGCGGGGTTTGCCTTTATCGGTCTGGGCATGATGACCAAGGGGCCTATTGCCCTGATAGTGCCTGTTTTCTGCTTTAGTTCCGATTGGATACTGAAGCGGGAATGGCGCAATTTCTTTCGTCCTGCCTATCTTTTAGGTTTTATTATTATTGGTATCATCCTCTTACCCATGAGTATCGGACTTTATCAGCAGTTTGATATGCATCCCGAAAAGATCGTGAATGGAATAAAGGGGTCTTCAGGCTTGAGGTTTTTTTACTGGTCACAAAGTTTCGGCCGCATCACCGGCGAGAGCCCGTGGAAAAACGATGTCGACCTGAGTTTTCTGTTGTTTAACATGGTCTGGTCGTTCCTCCCCTGGATCTTTTTGTTCCTTCCGGCCCTGATCATTAATATTATTCAGCTTGTTAGGCAAAAATTCCGTCTGCAGCCCCACCAGGAATTTCTTACTACCGGTGGATTTATTCTTGCCTATCTGGCGCTAGGTTCATCTGCTTACCAGCTACCCCATTATATTTTTGTAGCATTTCCTCTTGCGGCTATTATTACTTCGCATTTGCTCGTTCAGATGGTAGAAGAGCAACAATTCGTCAAATTGTACAAATTTATTCTGCCGTTCTTTATGGCAATTAGTTTTGTTCTGCTGTTGGTATCTCTTGCGCTTATTACGTATGTATTTCCGGCTGGCTGGTCCCTAATTGTTTTGTGGGCAGTGTGCTTTTCGGCCTTGCTGTATCTTGCCTTCCGCAAAAAGCTGCATGGGAAAATATTATGGTTACCTGCCTCGACTATGATCATCGTAAATATTTTTGTTACATATCACCTTTATACCACTTTACTTAAATACCAGGTGGGATCACAGGTGGGAAGATACATACATGATCATTCCATTGACCCTAAAGAAGTACTATGTTATGATATGCACGACCCGTTAAATTCACTGGATTTTTACGCGCAGGGTTTTGTGGACGAACTCAGTTCTTTTGACAGTGCAAGACCACCCAAACATATTCTCACTGGAGATAATGGTTTAAACGACCTGAAACAAAAAGGAATTTTATTTGATATGGAAAAACAAGGTACCCTATTTAAGGTAAGTGAACTGACTCCTGAATTCCTTAATCCCACCACAAGAAGCAAGGTGCTGAAGAGTTATTATTTACTAAAGATCAAATAAGATTCTAAGCAAATTAATTGATTTACTCAGTGTATTGAGTAAAATTACTCAGTATATTGAGTAATTTTATGAAAGCGCTACAACTATATCATTTTCAATCAATTACAAAAAAAAAGTAAGCAGACCCAATCCATTGCGTCTCTACCATCGCCGGAAATTCCCAACTACCCTATTTAAACTGCTTAAAGTAGTATTTAATACCTTCATCCTCCAGTATCATTTCTCCCTTCTGGCATTTTATTATTTTAATAACCCGATGATTTTTACCAAAGCAATCCAGGGTTTGCTCCGGTCCCAGGCTCTTTATGTACCATGATGGTTTACTGCCATCTGTGCCGCTAAAAATATATCCCAACTTGCCATCTGTAGATGCCCCGGTAATCATTGCCGATCTTATGTTTACTGAATTATCTATCTGCCCGCCTCCTGTATCTTTCGACTGGCGCTTATACACCGTCCATCGCCCTATCAGCTGGTCTATGTCGGTTACCGGCAGTATCTTTTCATCTTTTTGAAGAACAATGATTTTTACCGTATCAGAAGAGTCCCTGGCTAAATGATAAATACCCTGATCATTCATCAGTACCAGGCTGGCTGGTTTTCTTACTACTATAGTATAGCGGGCGGTACCAAAGTCCAGCAGGCTATCTTCATTAATGGTATACCCGCCATTATAAATAAATCCGTTTTTATTATGGTATTGAAATGAATCCCTGGCTCTGAACGTAATAAACAGGGTATCGGCAAAAGAAACAACCGTCGAGTCTGGTTTCATCCGCTTTATCTCCCGCCACCTGCTCACTGGCATTGGCTTGGGTTTCTTCTTATCGCCGCAAAAAGCGATAACGGGTAAAAGCAGTAAAAACAAAAAAAATGTAATTCTCATGTCTATTCAAAGGTCAAATATGCAGAAAAAGGTTCGTATAGTGTTGTTAAAAAAGCATTACAGTTACGAAAAGCAATATTTGCTGCAAATTTAATTTAATTTTAGGTCTAAGTTATGCCCAACGAACAATTGCATATAACGATAATTCAGCCAGATATAGTATGGGAGGATAAAACAGCCAATCTGCAGCAATACGAAAAGATGCTGGCAGGCATTACCGGTCCCAAAAGGGTAGTAGCCCTCCCCGAAATGTTCAGCACCGGTTTCAGCATGGCGCCCGAAAGGCTGGCCGAACCTATGGATGGAACTTCTGTAAAATGGATGGCTGATATGGCGGTCAGACACCGCTGCATTCTCACCGGCAGCCTAATCATAGAAGAAGAAGGCAAATACTTCAACCGCATGCTCTGGGTGCAGCCCGACGGCCACATTGGTTTTTACGACAAGCGCCACCTCTTTGCCTATGCCGATGAAGAAAAGCACTATACCCGCGGCGAAAAACGCCTGATCGTCAGCGTTAACGGCTGGCGCATCAACCTGCTGGTATGTTACGACCTCCGCTTTCCCGTTTGGGCCCGGAGCCAGGGCGATGAATACGATGTGCTGCTCTACGTAGCCAACTGGCCCGAACCCCGCAGCCTTGCCTGGAAAACCCTCCTCCAGGCCCGCGCCATTGAGAACCAATGTTACGTGGTGGGTGTAAACCGCGTAGGCACAGACGGCAAGGGGTTTAATTATGTAGGCGAAAGCAGCGTCTTCGGCCCCCTCGGCGAAACCATCTGGCAACAGGCCGTTACAGTTGCCTGCCATACAATAACCCTCGACAAAGAACACCTCCGGAAAACACGCACCAAACTACCGTTTCTGAATGATGCAGATAAGTTTTTGCTGCTGTGATGGCCCGGAATATTTCTGCATCGCTAATGTTGCATCAAACAATAGTCAGATTTCGCTTGACTTTGATTAATAAAGAATATTAACTCAAAGGCATCTTTTACCGCAGTCTTCCCAAAAAAGTAAAAGCTGCTGGACATATCTCACCCTCTACGTGTTTTTGGACGCCAGCAATTTCTTCAAATCTTCCTTGCTTGGCAACAGGGTCTGATACCTGCTCGCAAATATCTGGTCATTATCTTGTGGCAGTGTTATTTCTACAAGGGTTTCACTTTTGTCCCTGCACAGTATAATGCCTATCGTCTTATGTTCATCGGCCGTTTTTACATGGCGGTCATAGTAGTTTACATACATCTGCATTTGCCCTATGTCCTGGTGTCTTAGTTTACCTATTTTCAGGTCCAGCAGCACAAAGCAGCGAAGCAGCCGGTTATAAAAAACCAGGTCTATATGGTAGTGTTCCTCATCAATTGTTATCCGTTTTTGCCGCGCTACAAATGCAAAACCCGTTCCCAGCTCCAGCAGAAAATGTTCCAGTTTGTCAATCAGTTCATGCTCCAGGTCGCTCTCCGAATACCTGTAATGCTCCGTCAGGTTTAAAAACTCCAATATGTACGGGTCCTTTACTGCATCCTTTGCCGTTTCTATTATTTGTCCTTTTTCGGCCAGTGCTTTTATGCCCTCTTTATCCTTGCTCAGTGCCAGCCGCATATACAGCGCGCTGTCAAACTGCCGTTTCAGCTCCCGCAGGCTCCAGTTATTTTTGGCGGCTTCTATTTCGTAAAATGCACGTTCATTTTTATCATCCAGCCGCATCAGCATCTGGTAGTGCGACCAGCTTAATTGAAAATCGGGAATTTGGAAAACCGCAGACACTGTCTGCGGAATTGGGTATTCCAGATAAAATAAACGCATTTGCTCTATGTTCCTTTCAGAAAACCCTTTGCCAAACTCCTTTTGCAACGCAGCTGAGAGGCTTATTATCAGTCCCTTACCATACTCAGCCCTACTTTCCCCCTGCTGTTCCTCTTCCACTATACGCCTTCCCACTTGCCAGTATCCTTCCAGCATAGCCTTATTTATGTGGCGCACCACCATTTGCTGTGCCTGCCTTAGTATCTGTTGTATATCGGATAGTATTTGCATTTTGTTGCTTTATATTAAGTTTTAAGAATTACGAGACAGTGTATCGTAATTTGTTTTCATTAATATCTAGATCCTACTTGCTAATTTTTTCCTCAAACACTTTGCATTTTCAAATATCCGAGACAGTGTCTCGGAATTTGTTTTCATTAATGTCTGATACCCCAATTGCATTTTCAAATATCTGGATCTCCTCAGGCAAAATTACAGAGCAAAATACAAATAATATACAAATGCATCACTTTCAAACTTGATCTGAAAAAATTTATGTTGTGCACATGGTGGATCTTTTTGCAGTGTGTCCATAATCCTGCCTATCTTGTAATCCTAAATCGTGTATAGAAATTATAATACGACCCCAAAATCTGTCATAAAAATCCAAAACCGCACCAAACTACCGTTTCTGAATGATGCAGATAAGTTTTTGCTGCTGTAATGCCGGGTATTTTTCTGCATCGCTAATGTTGTTGAGAAATTGAACAGTTCTGCAGAAATTTTTTATTTATAATTCATAATTGCAGTGGTTAGGTAAAAACTGCGGGAGGTAAAAAATTGTGTGTTTGTTAATACATTTATTGATTTTCAATCAGTTATATTTCCGGTTACTTCCGGTTTTTTCCGGAAGTCAGTCGGGGACCGGAAGTTGTGTTATGTATGTAATAAATTCATCACGTTAAAAAAGCGGGACCTTGTGCCGGGACTTCACAAGAGAATAAATCTTCGACGGCATAGTTTCACCAAACGTTTTCTTTATTTAAATATTGTATTTAGTTATTCATAACTGTAATAGGTTTTTAATAATTGCGGGATTGGGATAAAACATCTGGATTTTACAATTTGTTTGATTTTCAAGTATTTATGTTTCTGGATACTGCGGGAATTCTTCCGGTTTCTTTTGGAAGCGGAAGATCATCCGGAAGTTGTGTTATATATTATAAAACATTCCCTACTTCTATTTCACGCCCATGAATGCCAGCGAGACATCCAAGACTGCTCTTACACTGTTCAAAATTTATACAATTCTCCAAAAAATAACGACAAATGTAGGAATAATAATTGACATTTCCAAATTTTGTGGATAATTATTTGTAAAATACAAGCTGAGTGCGATGAGAAAGTTTTATGATAGGATGGGAGTGGGTGGTATTATATAATTTCTGAACCGCTGATTAAACTGATTAATGGATTTCGCTGAATGTGTTTAACAGAAAATAACATGTCATCACCCCGGTAGTGGGTGAAAAGTGTGTAGCCCCACGATTACCCCCTTTTCATGCGCCCCGTTAGGTGGTGCAACCTATTCGCGGTGAGTTATTTATAGCAAGGGACACGTTTGCAAATTATAGAACCAAGCGCGACGCTTGGAAGAGTGAGAGATTTCTCGGGAAAATACGAAGATCGGGCATGGGCTAAAAAGAGCGTTTCACATTTTTATTTTGATAGGGACAATAATTAAATTTAATTGCCATCCGGGTTTCTTTTCTCTATATTGCATTTCAATAAAAAAACTAAAAATTAATCTACCATAATGGCAAAATTTCTAAATACTTCCATGATTTCTTATCACTTAGAAGAACTCATTAAAAATACAAAAGACAGGCTAATCCTCATAAGTCCATACTTGCAATTTTGTAATCGGATCAAAGAACATATTCAGGCATTGAATCTTCAAAAGAAAGATATTAGAATTGTTTACCGAGAGAATAAATTGGCCCCAGACGAAAATAACTGGCTGTCTCAGCAGATAGGGGTTAGAACTAGTGTCATGTCACGCATGAATTGACGGATAAAGTTTTAATAATTTCACCCTTGCATCCTCACTAGAACTTTTTGAAGAAAGGCGCGATTCATATTGTTGCACAGGAGATCAAATAAATCAGCATCGAAACAGGCATAGGCAACCGCATTCTTTAATGCTGCGAAGCTCCTGATGGAGCCAGAGGACGTTACAAATATTTCGGCTCCGGGATATGTTTGCAGGTGCCAGAATTTACCGGTTTTGAGGTGGAAAAACGGAAGTGAGAAATTAGCGGTGAATCTTTCAGTTGTAACCAAAGAATGCCATACCTCTTTGAAACATGCAACCAATTGTGGGGTGATGTAAATTTTATTTTCCCTGATCTCGTTTTGGTCAATTAAGCGAATGATGGAAAGCAACAGAATTGGTTTGTGCGGAGCAATTCCGTTTGACCGGCTCACATGAAGTTTTGCAAATTTTTGTATGTATTTCCGGATTGCTTCCACTATTATATCATAGAGTAAGTGAAGGTAGGGAAATAAATGTGGAAGTGAGAGAAGATGTCACCTGAAATCACCGCGGCCTCCAGCAGAAGGAGCGGGACCTTGTTCCGGCCGATCTTCTTTTACCTGCGTGAGCATTTATCACCCCTGATTTATTCGGCAGTCGCCTCATAAATCTGTCCCATCTTTGGCAAGAGGGGAGTTTTTTTCCCTTCGGGAAATAGTTTTGTGGGATAATAAGTAAAACTCTCCTCCTTTTTTCAAGGAGGAGTACCCGAAGGGGGAGGTGGTTACGTTTCATTTTTAAAATGGGAGGCAATTTCGGATAGCACCCATTCGAGTTGCTGAAAGACGAACTTATTTTCAAACCTGATTACCTTAAAACCAAGTTCATTTAGCCGTTTGGTTCTCCGAGTATCGTACTCGAAGGCTTCATCATTAAAATGGACCTGGCCATCGAGTTCAACTATCAATTTTTCACCGGGGCAATAGAAGTCAACAATATATTTTTCTATACTGTGCTGCCTGATAAATTTGCGGTTTTGGTGTTGGCTGTTTTTCAATTCACTCCATAGGCGGGCTTCAGCAGGGGTAAGGGTTTTTCGGAGGGTGGTGCGTTTTTCTTTGAGTGTAGGGAGCGAATGGATTTTTTTAGGTTCCATGGGACGTATTTTTTCTCGAATTTAATAAAAAAATCACCTCTTCCTAAAGGCCACCCCTCTTTGACCCTTCCGCCTTCGGCACCTTCCCTTGAAAAAAGGGAACGAGTTGGGAGTTGGCTATGCTGCGTGTTATGTAGGATTTGCTGGCGCAATAAGGGGTTGCCCAATAGGACCCTGAACCTTGAAGGGAGTGACCCTTCGATTCCTCAGGGCAGCCGTTCGACTGTGCTCACGATGACAGAAGCCCTGAACGTACAAGCGAGCGTGGCAACAGATGCTTAATAGTAGCACTGTAGCTAAGTACACCATTTTTCATAGCTTCACCCACTAATTTTCCCTTTATAGCATATCCCTATTCCTGAATTCAAAAAATTTTATGTAGTTTGACATTTAAACAGATTTGGACAAATGAAACGGGTGCTGAGCGGCATTTACTTCTTCTTACCGGTACAGTTATTGTTACTTCATTTCCGTAAGTACCAGTTGCTGCTGCTGTTCTGGTTTATTTTATTGCTTACCATCACGGGGAATTTCGCATCACACTTCGGGGCGTCGTCGCTTTTCCTGGCGCCTGAATATCTGGGCAATATCAGTTTTATGAGTATGTTCCTGCTGGGCTGCGCCATGTGCGTTTTCACCATGACATGGCACATCACTACCTTTATTATTCACAGCAAACGCATACCCTATATGGGAGCCACGAGACATGCTTTTGTTGTTTATTCTTACAACAATTCCATCATCCCTATAGCATTTCTTATTTTTTATTCTATGGTCACCATCCATTTTCAGTGGCACGATGAGCACTCCAGCCTTGAGGATATACTGGTGCAGCAAATCGGTTTTTACCTTGGCATGCTGGTGATCATACTTATTTCGTTCATTTATTTTTTCAGGGTGAGCCGCGATTTTTTTAAAACTATTTTATCAAAGATCACCAACCCATCGCGTATCAGGGGTATTATTCCTTACGACTCCCTGGATTACGAAATTGATATAATTCCTGCCAGGTCCTATATATCCGGTAAACTACGGGTTGAAAAAAGCGCCGACCTGGAGCCTTACCATCCACGGGTTATGAATACAGTGCTTAGACGGCACCATAGAAATGTAATATTCGCTGCACTCATATCCTACATGTTGCTTTTAATCATGGGTGCATTTATGGAAAAGCCTTTGTTAAGAGTGCCCGCAGGCGCCGGTTTCCTTTTATTCTTCTCTATTATAATGGGGGTAGTGGGGGCATTTAAATATTTTTTGAAAAGCTGGGAAGCCCTCGGATGGGTAATATTCTTTATCCTGTTATCGCTGATGGTAAAATACAAACTATTCGATCTCAGGAGCATTGCTTACGGGCTTAATTACCATACCGCTGAACGGACGAAACCAATTTATGATTACATCCATTTGCATGATATTTTTACAACAAAGCGTTTTGCGGAACATAAAAAATTTGAAGAAGCAAGGCTTCAGCTTTGGAAAAATAAAAACCTCGGCGATACCTCTTTACCCCCGCTGGTAATCATCTCTGTAAGCGGCGGTGGCTCACGTTCTGCCTATTGGACTTTTCGCGCCCTGCAATATATAGATAGCGCTACTAAGGGCCGTCTTTTCAAAAGTACGGTTTTATTGACCGGGGCTTCGGGTGGCATGATCGGCGCGGCCTACTGGCGCAGTATTCACGATGCCTTCCTGCAGGGCTTAATTGTTAACCCTTATGAACGGAAATACCAGGAAAATATTGGTAAGGACCTGCTCAACTCTATTATCTTCTCACTTGCCAGCGTAGACCTTGTTTCGCCTTTCAACAGAATAACGGTGGCCGGTTATTCTTATACCCGCGACCGTGGATATGCTATGGAGCAGGAGTTAATACGAAATACCGACGGTCTGCTTGATAAAAATATCGGCTACTTTAAAGAACGGGAAGCAAAGGGAGAAATTCCACTCATGCTCATAAATGGTACTATCGTTAATGATGGAAGAAAGCTTATTATCTCTAACCAGCCTGTGGGTTATCTCACCCAACCCGAATACTCGCTCAGCGAACCAACCCCACCTATAGACGCAGTAGATTTCGCCGCATTTTTTGATCAGCAAAATCCATACAATCTACGCCTGACTACCGCTCTCCGGATGAACGCAACATTTCCGTTTGTGCTTCCTGTTGTAAAACTACCAAGCAGGCCTGATATGAATATTATGGATGCAGGCCTGAGCGATAATTTCGGCACCGATATTTCTGCCCGTTACTTATTCGTCATGCGCGATTGGCTGCAGAAAAATACGAGGCAAACAATTTTCCTTCAGATAAGGGATACCCGTGAATATGATGTCAGCTCCAACTCCACCCAGTCATCATTAACCAATATGGCAATAGATCCTGTTTTCGTAATTCAAAATAAATGGGAGGCCATGCAATCCTACAATCATGAATACACAAAGGATATTGCGCCCTATTGCATGAATGGTAAATTAAAGTTTGTTACGCTGCAATATGTTCCGAAAGAATCGAAAAAAACAGCCGCGCTTAACTTTCATATTACTCAAAAAGAAAAAGAAGACCTGTACCAGTCAATATACTATCCTGAAAATCTTGCAGCAGTAAATACTCTTATAAAAATGCTTAGGTGAGACCTCTCCCCGGCCCTCTCCCTGGGAGAGGGAGATGTTACGTAGGTGCGAGTGGGAGGCCTCTCTCCGGTGCGATGAGAGGTGTTATGAAATTGGCCATGATATTTTTGCAGGGATCAAATGGTGAAGGACATCATAACTGCTTAAGCATTTCCGCCCAATCCGGAATTTCAGGCAGCCATTGTTTCTTCCGGATCTTATCAACAATATTTCTGCACTGGTAAAAATTTATTTTTTGCTGCATCAACACGGGTATTTGTATCAGCTGGCTGTAGTTCATTAACTCTGCCCAGGGGCGTCCGCCGAAATAAGTGAAAAAAGACGACAGTATTTCACCGGCTTCCTTCAGGTTCCAGTAATGGAGTATCCAGGGTATAGCGGCCTTTATGTTACCAGGCTTTAAGAAGTAAACAGAAAATGCAAACTGCTCTATAATATGCTTGGGGAACTCCGGATAGTGATCGTCTGTAAATTTCAGCACGTCGTTCAGCAACCGTATGTGCATGGTATTGAAACCGAGCACCCCGGCATTCCACATGATCATATTGAACAAGGGCATATCGTTTACGCTCAGGTATTTTTTCGATTTCAGGTATTTATGCAGTTTTCTGAAAATAGGATTGCCCCATTCGTTTATATTACCTTCCATCACATGCATGTACCGGTTGCCTTTAGCAATGCCCGCGAACAGTTTGTCAAGCGGCCTGGTAAATACCACATCCGTATCCGTATAGAGTATGTTGCCCGTTCGGTCGTTGGTAAAATCCTTCAGTATCTCGATTTTCACCCGGTGCACAAAATCTATATTTCCGCGCCATTGCTTTATGGTTTCCAAATCTAGCTCGCGGTAATTGAGCGGCAAAGGGCAGTCGCTGAAATTCCGGAACCAGCCTGGTTTATCTGTATATATGCAGATTTGGAGATTTGGAGGAAATCCTTCAGGATAAAGACGCGACAGGGATAAAAGAGCAAAGGCACATTCATGAAACACACGCTCATTTCCATAGCACTGAAAAACAATATAGTTATTTTGGGTAGTCATTATATTTTCTCAAAAGTATTAAACTAAACCATTGTTTTGTAAATGCCAGTCATAAGCAAGTGAAAAATTTATCTTAATTTCAAAATCTGTTCAAAAATGTATGGCAAATCTGTTCATCCAAAAAATAACTTCCGGTTTCACTTTGAAAACAAAGCTTGCTGTTATTTTAGGTTGTTTAGCTATTCTGCTTTATGCCAACACTCTATCGAACGGCTATGTGCTGGATGACGCCACTGTAATTACTGAAAATACAATCGTCACAAAAGGTTTTTCAGGCATACCGGAACTACTGGTTACTCCACGTATGAAAGGCTTTGCCCAGTCTAATGACGCCGAAAGCTACCGGCCGGTTCCATTAATTTTATCGGCAATAGAGTACGGGATCTGGGGGGCTTATCCTGCCGAAAATCATTTTTCAAATATCCTTCTTTTTTGCGGCTGCGTCGTTGCTCTTTTTCTTTTCCTCAACCTGCTATTCAGCAATACCGTTGTCTCATTTATCACAGCATTGTTGTTTGCGCTGCACCCTGTGCACACAGAGGTTGTAGCAAATATCAAGAGCAGGGATGAATTACTTTGCTTTCTGTTTGGCTTCCTTGCATTAAAGGCTTTTGCCGGATATGCCAGGAGCGGCAGGTTGCGGCAACTGGCAACCGGCGGACTGTTACTTCTTTTGTCCTTTCTTTCCAAAGAGACCGTTATTGCGTTTTTGGTTGTGATACCGCTGATCTTCTTTTTCTATATTAACGAAAATAAAAAACGCAGCATTGCTATTTCAGTTGCAGCCATTGCTGTCACAGTTGTGTTCCTGCTTATGCGTGCGGGGGTGCTGGGAGTACACCATACAGCAACAATTGAATTTACTGCCAACCCGCTTCTCCACGCCACATTCGCCGACCGTATTGCAACTGCGGTTATGGTTTTAGGCATGTATCTGAAACTATTGTTTGTGCCCTGGCCCCTCATCTGCGATTATGGCTACAGCACTATTTCTACTGTGGGTATGGGGAATATTTATGTATTGCTTTCTTTAGCGGTACTTCTTATTTCAGGTGTTACTGCTGTTTACAGGCTGCTGAAAAAAAATAAGGATCCGCTGGCATTCAGTATCTTATTTTTCTTTTTCACAATAGCCGTTTTTTCCAATATCCCCCTGCTCATTTATTCCGAGTTTGCCGAGCGTTTTCTGTTCTTCCCTTCGGTTGGCTTTTGCCTTATGTTAGCGCTGCTTATTAAAAAACTGACCATAAAACCAACTTATGCCGGAGCGCCTGTATTAAAAAACCGCACATTATTGCTGGTAATGATACCGGTGTCCTTTGCTTATTGCTTTATGGCTTATAAACGCAATGGTGATTGGTATGACAACTATACGCTTTATAAAACCGATCTCAAAAAAGCGCCGGATAACTGCAGGCTTTTATATTACTATGGTACGGAATTAGTGAACCTGGCAAGTCTCGGCGATCGGGATGATTCCGTCGCCAACAATAAAAAACGGGAACAGGGCCTGGCATGTCTGAAAAGATCGCTTGCTCTTTATCCGCATTTCCATGAAGTGTGCATAGTAATGGGAAACTCCTATTTTACCAGCGGACTGTACGACTCTGCCGGGGCATATTATGCCCGTGCAATAGAAATGAATGCCGCAGATACTTTTTCGTTGAACAAACTGGCGGGTGTGTATTTTAAGAAAGGCGACTACAACCGGTCCATTGAGTTTTGCAGGAAAGCAATTGCAACCGACGCGGCTTATACACGAGGCTACCGCAACATTGGTATTTGCTACCTGAAAATGGGTAAGTACGATTCTGCTATAATGCCGCTGAAACACGCCCTGCGCTTCGATGATAATTCAAGTCCGTCATACGGATACCTGGCTATTGCATACAATCATTTGCAGATTGCGGACTCAACAAAAAAATACGATTCAATTGCAAAGGCAAATAATCCGGGGTTTATGCTACAGTAAGATCCTGCGCTCATTCCGAAACTCTATCATGTCTTTACTTTGACGGCTTTGGTATTACCTATATCACATTCAACCCCGCTGGGGTTGTGTCACTTTTCTTTAGTACCGCCGGTTTCACCGGCAGCTATTCACCTTGAAGTCCTCCAGACTTCTTTACGATTATGAAATACGCTTACTCCTACAAAAAAACTTCAGGATCTCTATCCAGGAATCTTTCAGCCACTATCAGCTTATAATGCAGTACTTCATCTTCTGCCATAAAGTTGGTTTCGCTTCTCAGGGCGCTCCATACCTTTTCCAGAACGGGTGATGATTTCTGCGGGCGGCGCAGATCCAGTGCCTGAGCAGCTGTCAGCAATTCTATTCCTAAAACACGCTGCACATTCTGAACCACATGTCTCAACTTGGTAGCGGCATTCGCGCCCATGCTTACATGGTCCTCCTGACCGTTGCTGCTAACAATACTATCTACAGATGCCGGCGTACAGAATTGTTTATTCTGACTTACTATTGCAGCCGCTGTATATTGCGCAATCATGAAACCACTGTTCAATCCTGCATTTGGCGCCAGGAACGGAGGAAGGCCTCGTTGCCCGCTAACGAGCAGGTAAGTCCTGCGCTCCGAAATATTTGCCAACTCTGCGATTGCAATTGCCATGAAATCAGCATGCAGCGCCAGGGTTTGCCCGTGAAAATTTCCTCCACTCATTATAGCATCCTCATCATGAAACACGATCGGGTTATCGGTAACAGAATTTATCTCTGTTTCCAGTACGCTGGCCACCGTATCGGTTACATCCTTCGTTGCACCATGCACCTGCGGTATGCATCTGAATGAATAAGGATCCTGTACCTGTTCCTTTTGCATTTGCTGCAGTTCGCTGCCAGCCAGAAACTTCAGCATATTAGCCGCAGTGGTTATCTGCCCTTTGTGCGGACGAACCCTGTGAACAGGCGGTTTAAAAGGTTCATCTTTAGCCAGGAAAGCATCCGCCGACATAGCCCCAATAATATCGGCCCATACCAGTAGTTTTTTTGCAACCATTAACGACCAGCAGATGTATGAACTCATAAACTGTGTACCATTCAGCAGCGCAAGCCCTTCCTTTGCAGCCAGCACCAGTGGTTGCAGTCCGGTTTGCTTCAGCGCTTCAGCAGCAGTTATTTTTGCTCCTTTATAATTTACCCTACCTTTACCAAAAAGAGGCATACTCAGATGTGCGAGCGGCGCCAGGTCACCGGATGCGCCCAAAGAACCTAATTCATAAACCACAGGTGTTATTCCCATGTTATAAAAATCGGCAAGCCGCTGCACGATCCCGGGCCTGACGCCACTATACCCCTGGCTAAGACCATGCACTTTTAATAAGAGCATTAACCGGACTATTTCCTCCGGCACTTCATCGCCCATTCCACAGGCATGTGAGCAAACAAGGTTTTCCTGGAGTTGCTCCAGCTCATGATCCCTGATCCGTACATTGCACAATGACCCGAAACCTGTATTGATGCCATAAAATGTTTTACCCGATTTTAGTATGTTATCCAGGTAGGCTCTGTTGATGGATATCCGGTTTATTGCTTCTGCAGATAATTCCAAAGTGCCGGAAAGGTTCTTTAGGGTTTCAATGGATATATGTGCTGGTAATTCCATAATCGTATTAATAATTGCAACAAAAGTAATTATTCTCCCCTCAATCCTCTTAGATGGTTAAAGACAATAAAACTTATTATCGAAATATTGCGTGGGGAGATATTGAAAATTTTGAAAACCCGCAGACCATTTTTTAGTCAGGAAAAAAGGACGCGATATCATCTTCTATACTTTTTTGTACCGTTTCTGTTATACGTCCTGATTCTTTATCATTTTCAAATAAAATTATTGTGGGCACAAGTGTTACCCGGTATTGCTTTTCTTCGCCATTTTTTGTTGTTTTTTCCCGGTCAGTGCCATACATGGTTACTTTAGTAAGCGGGAATTTAATTAACTCCAGTACTTTCCTAAATCTTGGTACGAGGTCGTGAGAATCGCTACACCAAGTGCCAAGGAAAACAACAAAAGTATAATTACCGGCAGCTATTTTTTCGCGGATAAATTTTACTTTATTTTCATCCGGTTTATATTCATCCCTGCCTGTCGTAAGCCAGGTAAAGGTTGGTTCCTTTTCCAGGTCTTCAAAAGTAACCGGGCCTCTGAACGTTATTTCTCCATTCTTTGGATCTTTTGAAATATCATAGGCCGGAGTTTGCGCAAATGCAGACACATTGATCATTAAAAAAACTGAAAAAATTATTGTTCTCATATTGATTCGGCAATGCTCATTTTATCATGGTTTCCCCTTAGTTCAGTTTATTTCTGATAATAACCAGCTGGTTTCTTAATTGCAACAGGGCTTGTTTCAGGTCTATAGTTTCCACATCCCTATTATTTTGCGTTTTTAATTTCGCTTTTGCACCTGTAAGTGTAAATCCCCGCTCCTTTACCAGGTGATGAATGGCGCGTAGCTCGCGGATCTGTTCCGGAGTATACAACCGGTCTCCTTTGCGGGTTGTCCGAACCTTAAGTTTGAATTCATTTGTCCAGAAGCGGATATGGGATGTTTTTACTTTGAAAAGAGATGCAACCTCTCCTATCGAATAATAATGTTTATCTCCACTCCATTCTTCGGGCAATTCGAAATCCTTCGGTTCTTCAACAATGGTTATTTCAGGTATTTCCGGTTGATTTTCTACCGGTTCGGGTGCTACAATTTTCTTTTCCTCTGGTTTATTTTCCTCTCCTTTAATTTCATCTGTTTTCTTTTTTGCACGGCTTCGTCCTACGGCTTTTATTTGTTCCGGGACCAACTCTTCTCCAAAAAGTGTTATGATACGCTCACTCATCACTACAAATTACAAAATAGTTTTTAATTTATTTCAAATTTAAGCCAATAAATGTAAAAGAGGTTGCTCCTCATTGGGGAACAACCTCTATAGTACTATTTTTATATCTTTCCTTTGGGCCCGGGGTTATTTGAAATATCCTTGCCTGAGAAACCATTAAAAGTTTTCCGCATTATATTTTACATCCGCTCTTTTAATAACAGACTGCTGTAACATTTGTGAAATGGCATTCCTTGACTGGCTTTCAATCTGGTAACGTTGCTGTGCCATTTGCATTTGCATCATGTTCGGATCAGACGGTGTGTTTTCGCGTTTTAAAACAGAAATAAAATACACTCCGCCTTGTCCTTTAATTCCGGGCGATACAGTATTGGGTTGGAACGTTTGACAAAATGTATAACCTACCACCTTCGGCTCAAATCCAAGACCGGGAATATATCCACTAAGCGCTACAGAGTCTGATTGTTGTACTTGCTGGTTTGAAGCTGATGCTATTGACTCCAAAGATCCTGTATATTTCTTAATGATCTGTTCCGCCTTTTTCTCTTCCCTTACTTTCTGTTCCAGCATCGGACGGTTTGTGGCTGTTATTGCCGGCGTCCCTTTTTCTTCAATTCCTGTAAGTTTTGCAACTACATATCTTTGGCCACTTAACTGGAATACGCTCGAAATTTCCCCAACCTTATGGCTGAATGCCCACTTGATTATTTCCCTTGATGGTCCGAGGCCGGTAATAGTAAAGCTGGTTACTTTAATATTATCGCCTACCCTCTTGTCATAATTCAATTTTTTTATTGACGCATCAAAGTCTGCCCCATTGGTGTTTTTACCGGCAAACTCATTCGCCTTACCATAGATCGCATTGTTCGTGCTGTCGCTGGGCGACAGGGGTTTAGTAATTGTAGCCAGTTGTATTGCAGGCTCAATAGTTTTTTGTTCCAGTATCTCTATATAATGGTACCCGGAATAGTTATCGTTTGAAACCTTTACTTTTTTCTTATCGCCGGTCTTGCCATCAAAAACAAAATCCCCGAATTCTTTTGCTATCCCCGGTTTCTGCTGCAGGGTAAACCAATATTCTCCACCTTTTTTATTACTTCCTTCATCCTGTGAATATACTGCAACAATTGAATCCCATTTTGCGCCACTGTTGATGGCAGCAATTGCACTGTCAATTTTCATGCTTGCAGCTGTTGAATCCATAACTTCATTGCTGCGCTCCTTTGTCTTTACTAATATATGCCTGAGTTTTACAGAGTCTGGAAAAGTTTTTCTGTCAACAACTTTCGAAAGCTTATAACCGCCATTTTCAAAATACGGACCATATACGGTTCCTACCGGCAGACCGGAAATAGAATCTGCATACCTCGACATGAATGTGCGCTTGTTTAAATACATTTCAGTATAAGCGTTGCCATCTTCCGATTTACTGTTTACAAAAGATTTGTTGTCTTTGGCTGCAGTAAAATCATCCTTGATCTGGTTCAGTGATTCAATTTGCCTGCTGGTATCTGCTGACGATGGAATAATATCAAAGGACACATATTCAATAGTGCGCGTTGGCTGGTCAGTCTGGTAAGCTGCCGAATGCTTTTTAAGATACTCTTTGATATCATCGTCAGTAACCTTAATATCATTATCAGCAATTGCACTGTATGGCACCTTGATATATTTTATTGAAGCCATTGCGCCCTGGTCTGTTACGTTTCTCTTCAGAAAATATAATGGCGTATAAACTGAGCCTGCAAACAATGCATTGAATTTGTTTATGCGGCTTGTACGTAAAACATACGATTTCACCATTTGCCATTGTTCCTTTAATTTTCCGTTAGGATCATACTTCTGCGGATCTTTGGTTATTGCCTCCTCAAATTGTTTTATCATCTGCGGATCGAACTGGCCGGTTTGGCCATTGACGAAGATTTGCTGTCCTTCAATCTGGAACTGCCTTACCAACTGGTCGGCATTCTCACCATAAATAAGTTCCTTTTTTTCATCGTCAGATGTTTGGATACCTAATTTATCGCATTGATCTCCTACGACAGTTTCATAAACCACCATCTGAACAACCTGCTCATTCATCTGAGCTCTGGTCTGATCATCAAGGGGCCGGTTTTTATTGAACATGCCATACAAGGTCTCATATTCCTTCAGACGAATCTGGTAATCTTTGGGGTCTATTTTTGTACCGTTGACCTTCATGACATTGGAATCATGGCCGCTAAACCAATTTCTAAGAGAGCCATTAAGAGCATCCTGTACAATAAAACCAATCAGCGAGATTGCTATAACGCCGCCGGCTATTTTTCCGTACCTATTTCTAATCGTTTGTATTACAGACATTGCAGGTTTGTGATGTTTTTATAATAAGGACGGCAAATTTATGGGAAAAATTGAGATTTTGTAGCGTTATTATTGGATTAAAGCTCTTTATTTTTATATATAGCTTATTGTTTTATTTATCACGGCTAAATTACCTCTCCAAAAATTGTTTATTAATGATCTATAAATATGGATTACCAGTGGGTATGGTTAATCGTTTAATACTTTCTTCCTTGTTATATTGCTAATATATATTTAAAGACGTCTCAATTATTCTTTCGTACTATTTATTCTGTATTTTTTTGTGTGGATAACCATGCAACATCATTGTATAAGATTAGCTGCAAATCTTATAACTATATTTACGTAATGAGTTTTTGCAGATTATTAGCAAAAATTTGTGGTTGTCCACAGACTATTACGATATTCAGGTGGATAATTTAACTAACAGCTTTTTCTACTAACAATTCACAATTTTGGTGTTAGTTCGTTGAATTTACTGGTTTTTTTGTGTTAGTAAATTATCATTGATCTGTGGATAAAAAACTAAAATTGAAATTACAATAGGAACAACTTTTTTTATTCCCCCAATCCCCAACCCTAATAGTAGTAAGTAGATTTTTTAAAAAAGTTTAAAAAGAATTATTAGGAATGTGAATAAGTGAAGATGTCAAAATAAATCCTACGAAGTTGGATAGTTATTTTGACATTCTCACTAAGCGGATAACTATGGTTTGAGTGGGTCGTTATTGTACAATTATATTTTCTTTGAGGTGGTCTGTTATATTATTTGTCTAATTTTGTACTTCTTTACCTTAGGTTATGGATTTGAATAAATTGAATGAAGTTGGCTTTTTAGATATGGATATTGATCCGTCTATTGATCTGTTTTTTGAAATTAATAAATTAAAGAAAGAGAAAAATGCGATTGTTCTAGCTCATTATTACCAGGAACCTGATATACAGGATATAGCTGATTATATAGGGGATAGTTTGGGTTTAGCACAAAAGGCAGAAAAAACAGACGCAGATATTATTGTTTTCGCCGGAGTTCATTTTATGGCTGAAACAGCCAAGATATTAAATCCCAAGAAAAAAGTTTTACTCCCTGATCTTAAAGCCGGTTGTTCTTTAAGTGATAGTTGCCCACCGCATTTGTTTAAATTATTTAAAGATAAACATCCTGATCATTTAGTTATTTCTTATATTAATTGTTCAGCGGGCATCAAGGCTTTGAGTGATATTATTTGTACCTCATCTAATGCGCGACTAATTGTAGAGAGCCTTCCTAAAGATCAGAATATTATTTTTGCTCCTGATAAAAATCTTGGAGCTTATATTAATAAGGAAACCGGCAGGAGTATGTTGTTATGGAATGGAGTATGTATGGTTCATGAGCTATTTTCTTTAGAAAAAATTATTCGGCTGAAATCAAGACATCCTGATGCAAAACTGATTGCACATCCTGAATGTGAAGATGCAGTTTTAAACATTGCTGATTTTATCGGTTCTACAACTCAATTGCTTAAATTCACTGAAGAGGATGATTCCAATCTATTTATTGTAGCTACAGAGGCAGGTATTTTGCATAGAATGCAACAGAATGCGCCTGCTAAAACATTTATTGCTGCTCCGCCTGATAACGCATGTGCCTGTAATGACTGTCCGCATATGAAATTGAATACGCTGGAAAAATTGTATTTGTGCATGAAGTATGAACAACCTGAAATTATCATGGATGAAGATTTAAGAGTGGCTTCCAGGATACCAATTGACAGAATGATGGAGTTAAGCAGGAAATTAGGAATCCGAGGTTAATATAATATTAATTTATAAAAAATATCATCTGTCAAAAGGGTATTTTTTTTTATTACTAAGATTATCTATAACTTAGCGGCAAAATCTAATCAAAAATATTATTTTGTATGAAGCAATTTAACGCTGTTAAGAAATTATTAATTGTCGCGCTTTTAGGCGTAGCTAGCTCAGCATCAGGACAAATTCATCCTTATGCTTTTGGCCCTCAAACAATAGGTGGCACTGCAACCAGCTCTAACTGGTATAAAGATTACGTAGGGCTAAGATTCGAAGTAACTACCCCTGCTGCTATTGCAGGTGATAAGGCATATACTGCAGCGTGGAGCGGAGCAACTCCCTGGGGAGCTCCTGTAACTACTCCTTTGGTAAATGTTCCTATTATTATGGACTCAACCGCAGATTCATTTGGTTGCACATCATTTCCGTATTCTATGGGTGGTAAGATTGCCGTTATCTGGCGCGGTCCATTAGGTGGTGGTGCTTGTGAGTTTGGTTTAAAAGCATTAAACGCTCAAACTGCCGGAGCAGTAGCGGTAGTACTTATAAATGAATACCCTGGTATGGGTCCTATAGGTATGGCCGCAGGCGCCTCAGGCGGAGGTGTAACAATCCCGGTTTTTATGGTTGGTAACCTTGATGGTATGGCTATCAGTGGCCAGTACAGAGCTGGTGTTCCGGTTAAGATGACTATTACTCCATGGGGTCTTGGTAACAGAAATGATATGGGGTTTGTTCCTGGCGGCGTAGCGGGATGGCATGCTTTTGCTATACCTGCTGATCAATTAGTTTCAAGTGGCAATCCAGTGGCATATAAGGGTCTTGACGGCGCGTTTGTTGCTAACTATGGTACAAGTGCAGGTGTGAATGTTAAGGTTGCAGGAGCATTGTATTTTACACCTAATGGTGGTTTACAGAACTTGATATATACTGATACTACCGCTGCGGAAGCTAATTTTAATGCGATTGATTCTATTTATGCAATTTTTGCAAGTAACGAGTACAACTTTGCACCTACCGGTACTCCTGGTAAAGGAAGATTTGACTTGAAGTACACTATCATGTCAGATACTGTTGATCAGTATCCGCTTGATAATACTACTACGGTTTCCTTCTATACTACAGACAGTGTTTATTCCAAATCAAGGTATGATTTCGTTAAGAATGCACCTATAGCTACTATTTTTGAAGGTATTGGTGGTACTACCCCTCCTGATTACACCTGGGGCCCAATGTATTATGTTGCACATGGTGGTAAAGGAATAAGTAGTGTACAGTTTTCTATCTACAATCCGAATGGTACATTAGGCCCTATCACATCAGGTCCTATGAATTTGTTTGTTTTTAAATGGGTTGATGGTTCTGGTGGCCAACCACATGATTCATTAGTAGAGAATGGTGAATTTCAGCTTGTTTCACAAGGTGTTTATGCATTCAATGGCACAACAGATACTTCAGGTGTTGTTTTTAAGGCAAGGATGGGAGACCCCGGAACGGGATCTATTACTAATCCTATTGTACTTGATTCAAATTCATGGTATTATGTTGCTGCAGAGGTTCCTGCTACTTACTTCTTAGGTTGTGATGGTTATTTAGATCCTTACCCACGTGTTTATGGCCGTGCTAATCATGCTGGTTACATCGAATATTCGGGTGTAGAATGGCCTGGTGATTATAATTCTGGTACTAACACTATGACTGCAAGCCCGGCAAGTGCAACTGCACCATGTCCTTTTGGTGAGACAGCTTATGTTAACTCTATTGATTCATTTAATTACAGTAGTATGAAGGGTTTGATTCCTTCAATCGCTTTGATTGTAAAAGATACAGCTCGTTCTCATGTTGCTGTTACAAGCGTTAAGGCTTTTGCAGATGTTAGTCTTTCTCCAAATCCTGCTTCTGAGTATATCAATGTTTCTATTAGTCTTGATCATCCTGCTACCACAGTTACTTATACAATCATAGATGGTTTAGGAAGGTTCGTAAGTAAGGAGAGTCACAATAATATTTCTTCTGAAACTTACAAAATGTCAACAGCTAATCTTGCTCCTGGTAATTACTACCTTGTTGTAAATGCTAATGGACAGGCTCTTTCAAGGAAATTTGTTATAGTTCGATAAGTTCCTGATTAACATACTTTTTAGGGGTGCTCCACAAGAGCACCCTTTTTTTGTTCTTTATGAATACTCTGTTGGATGTGTTGTAAATTTCCTGATTATTTTTTGTCTTATAAATAATTACACAAATAGTTTTACTTTTACAATCTTAACCTACATTATGCCACGCAAGTCTTTAGGTGTTAAAGGATATGATGCTGATTCGATTAAGGCATTAATAAGAAGGGATGAAAAGTATCTGATAGGTATGCGTATGTATGCCGTATATCTTGTTGCTGCGGGTAAATCAAGCCGAAAGGTGGAGGATTTATATCAAACTAGTTTTAAGCAAATTACAAATTGGGTTCATCGTTTTGAGCAATTTGGTGTTGATGGATTGAAGGATAAGAAAGGTAGAGGCAGAAAAAGTGTACTTACGGTTGACCAGCTATCTATCCTTAAAGAGGCATTGAAGGTATCCCCGACAAAGAATGGTTTTGATGCCCTTATCTGGAGTGGCCCTTTGGTTAATGAATTCATACATAAATCATTTCACGTAACATTTAAGCGTGCGCAAGTTTATAAAATTATTGAAAGTCTAGGTTATAGATTTGTGAAGGGAATGGGTTTTGTATAGTGTGGCTTTTTAAACGAGAGACTGTGATTTTTATCGGTTATTGATTATTTTTTCTGGTAGTGCACAAGGCAATGTCAGTAACTTAAGCTATTTGTTGTCTTTCCCATAGTACATTCAACTTACGGGGGTGTTGATTAAATCTGTTTTCTTCTTGGTGCATTTGTTCCTATTCCTATTGATGGCCTTAGTTCCTCAGGATGAAGAGTACATCGCAAGTAACGTAATCGCTTATTCTATCCTTTGGTAAAAAGGAGGATGCTCCCAATGATATTTCTGAACTTTGGTTTTGTTGGTTCTAATCTTAGGAAACTACATAATTTGGTTTACATTACACTACTTTTTGTTTTAAATTTAGTTTATACTTGGTCTGTTTTTTAATTCTGTATTGGTTGTTTTTATACCCGATATTGTTGTTTACCGGTTTGTTTATTATCACTATAGTTTATAATGAAAGGTGTCTTTACAGTTTGATGCTATAATTTTATTAAATTTTTGGTTGTTATTTGTTCCACGTGGAACAATGTACTACTCTATATTTATTATAACTTTATCATGTCATGGTTGTATCTTTGCGTTTATGTTTCCTCATTATGATGTAATTGTTGTTGGCGCTGGTCATGCTGGTTGCGAAGCTGCTGCAGCTGCTGCCAATATGGGCTCTAAGGTTTTGCTTATTACCATGAATATGCAGACCATTGCCCAAATGAGTTGTAATCCTGCAATGGGCGGTATTGCGAAAGGCCAGATTGTAAGGGAAATTGATGCCCTTGGTGGATATAGCGGTATTGTGAGTGATAAGAGCATGATTCAATTCCGGATGCTTAATAAGTCTAAAGGTCCGGGAATGTGGAGTCCAAGGTCTCAAAATGACCGAATGCTATTTGCCACGACCTGGAGAGATATGCTGGAAAAGACACATAATGTTGATTTTTGGCAGGATATGGTGAAAGGATTAATTGTTTCACGTGGAACAATTACCGGTGTGGTAACCGGAATGGGACAGGAAATAATGGCGAAATGTGTGGTTTTAACCAATGGAACCTTCTTAAATGGGGTAATTCACATAGGGGAAAAGCAATTTGGGGGTGGTAGAATAGGCGAGAAGGGGGCAACAGGCATTACAGAACAGTTGGTTTCACTAGGGTTTGAGAGCGCCCGTCTGAAAACGGGCACACCTCCCCGCATTGATGGCAGAAGCCTGGATTATAGTAAAATGGATGTGCAGGAGGGCGATGATGAAGTGGTGGGATTCTCTTATCTGCCAGTGAAAAAGATAACACCTAAGGAACAGCGTTGTTGCTGGATTACTTATACCAGCCCGGAAGTACACGATATACTTAAGACGGGTTTCGAACAGTCGCCTATGTACCAGGGCAGGATAAAGGGGAGTGGCCCCCGGTATTGCCCTAGTATTGAGGATAAAATCAGCCGGTTTGCTGAGAGAGACCGTCATCAATTGTTCGTAGAGCCTGAAGGATGGAACACTGTTGAGATCTACGTTAACGGATTTAGTACGTCTTTACCGGAAAATGTGCAGTATAAAGCGCTAAAAATGGTGCCCGGATTCGAAAATTGCAGATTTTTCAGGCCCGGATATGCTATTGAATACGATTATTTTCCTCCTACACAGTTAAAATTCACCCTGGAGACCAAATTAATACGAAATCTTTTCTTTGCCGGCCAGATAAATGGTACCACGGGCTATGAAGAGGCCGCCTGCCAGGGATTAATGGCCGGTATCAACGCCAGCAGGCTGGCCAGTGAACAGGAAGAATTAGTGCTAAAAAGAAGTGATGCATACATTGGGGTGCTTATTGATGACCTGATAAATAAAGGAACAGACGAGCCGTATCGTATGTTTACCAGCCGGGCAGAGTTCAGGACACTGCTCAGGCAGGATAACGCCGACCTTAGGCTTACGGAATTGGGGTACAAAATAGGCCTTGCTTCTGACGAAAGGTTGGGCCTTATGAACCAGAAAAAGGAGAAAGTGGCTCGTCTGAAGCAGATATTAGCAGATTTTATTATTGATAGGGATATGGTTAGCCAGTTTTTGAATGATTCCAGCTCATCTCCACTTTCAGAAAAGACAAAAGCAATAAAGCTATTGTTGCGCCCTGGCATAGGTCTTAAAAATATGATTACTGCAATTCCATCTCTTAAAGAAATAGTAAAATATGATTTTGATGACCTCGTTGTGGAACAAGCCGAAATACAGATTAAGTATGATATATACATAGAGAAGGAAAGGGATTTAGTGATAAAAATGTCTTCTTTGGAAGACCTGATGATCCCGGAATCGTTTAATTATGATAAATTATCAGCAATATCAACTGAAGCCCGCCAGAAATTAAATAAGATCAAGCCTCGTACCCTTGGGCAGGCAAGCCGGATAAGTGGGGTTAACCCAAGCGATGTGCAGATATTGATGGTATTTATGGGCAGATAATTAAAGATCATTAGAACCGGTGGAAGCAAAAGCAGCCATACTTCATTACTGTAAATACCAGGAGCGATGCCATTCCGAGGTCAGGAATAAGCTCTATGAATTAGGATTTACAACCCCTGAGGTGGAGCAACAATTATCCGGTCTGATAGAAACCGGGGTATTGAATGAAGAGCGGTTTGCAAGAGCCTTTGCCCGTGGCAGGTTCCGGATGAAGCAATGGGGGCGCGAAAAAATAAAGCAACAATTGAAACTCCGTAAAATTTCGGATTACTGTATAAAAAAGGCGCTGACAGAAATAGATGGGGATGATTACCACAGTACATTAAACAAAATTGCATATAAAAAGTGGGCTGAAGTTAAGAAAGACAGAAGTCTGCAATCAAGGAAATCGAAGCTATACCGATATCTCGTTCAAAAAGGATATGAGCGGGATATGGTAATGGATGTTATAAATGAGTGTATAAATATAATATGATTAAGTGAAGAATATATCCTGCAACCAGGCAGCCGGCTGCCTGGTTTGAATGTTCTTTTCCATTTCTGATTTGTTGCAAAATCTGTGTATATACTTCGCGCGGCATAAATCAGTGCAAGAAAATGGTTCACGCATAGGAGGCGCAGAGGCGCAGAGACACGAGTAATAATTGTTTGCTAATAAACACATTATGTAGTTATCAAGCTCGCAAAATCCATGTTTCGTTAATGCACTATTCTATCCCGTTTGCAGTATAGCCTGCTTTTCGTCCCGACAGTCATTGTGATAACTTGCAGAAAAGAAAAATAACCAGCCAACTTCGCAGGATTAATTTTGTCATCTTCACTTAGTTTATTAGCTTGCCATTGATATGAGACTTTTATTATCGTTTTTATTTGTTTTGATATCCTTCAGAGGCTGGTCACAAACCGATTCTACCGTGGGTAGTAATTATCCAGTCCTGACTACTTACGAACGCCACTACGCCATGGCTACGGTTTCTTTAGGATTTATTGACTATTACCGTCACAATTACACTTTGCCTTCGGGGTTTGAAAAAAGTAATACTTCCGGGTTTACCCCTTTTTATGCAAAACTGGAATATGGGTTATACAAGCACATCAGCATTGGGGTAACTTTTAGTTACGATGCTTTTATTTACAATTACAAACAGGATTATACAGGTAATAACGTCCCGTTTACCCGCTACAGGACTGACAATGCGCGGATTTTTGGCGGTGGGCTAACTGTATTTTATCATCTTCAAAAGTACATTCACATTAAGCATCTTGACCCATTTGCCGGTGTTGGTGTTTCTCTAAACAATCTCCGTTATGGTTCTTACCCAATGGGCGATTCTACCGGAGTAAAATTTGACCATATTGTTACTCCTTACCTTAAGGCCGGGGCCAGGTACTACCTTTCAGGAAAGTGCAGCCTGTTTGGCGATATTGGGTTTGATAAACAGAGTATTTTCAGTTTGGGTTTTTCCTGCAGGTTTAGCCCCCGGAAACCTTAAATCCCTCCCGCAGAAAAAGGGGGGTGACCTTGTGCCGGGACTTTGCAGAAGAATAAATCTTCGTCGCCATCCTTTTGGCAAATGTTTTACCCATGTTTGCGCAGTATCCCAGTTGGCAGTATCCAGTTGGCAGTTGGCCGTGTTGGGTGGTCCGTGTTGCGCAGGGCGGAGACATGGGTACCGTTCCATTTTATTTGAGGTACGGTGTGAATCGTAGAGTTTTCTGCAAAAAAGGTAAAAATTTATGAGATACATCTGGGCTTTTACTTTTTGATGATCAAACGTATTGATTACCAGTTAATTGACTAATAATTAAATGTAAAAAGGTAATAATTTACTTCCAAAAAAGGTAAAAAAAAGGTAAAATATGGTAAATAGTTTATGCGTCCTGCATGGGTTGCCTCGTCCTGAAATGTGTTTACACGTTGGTTAGATAATCCTGTTTTTTGTTTACTGCTCCCGATAGCTATCGGGGCTATGGGATTTAACCACCTGGTGGCAGCACAGAGCAACCAAATTATTACCGAATTCATTGTCGTATTTTTCTATTTTTTTTGTGGATAACTTTGTTCAAAAATCGGGTTAAACCCTTTGCCAGCAATAATATTAATAATGTTCAAATGTCGTATCATTGTCGTACTTTGTCGCATCTGGACAATGCTTTTGTGAGTGAGTAATGAACGGGTTCGGTTGGCGATGCCTTCCGATAGTTATCGGAACTATGGAATTATGCTATGCCGAGGCGGGACGTGACCTGCGCGAGAAACATCGTTTGTGATCTGTATCGCACCGAAAATAACCGGGGAGTGGGCGATTTAAATAATGTATTTTATTATTCATAACAGTGGCATAATTTATAAGAACTACGGGTTTAGGAAAAACTTCTGGTTTTACATTTTAAATTGATTTTCAAACAGTTGTGTTTCCGGTTACTTCTGGTTTTTTCCGGTTTTTTCCGGAACAGGAAGAGCGATCGGAAGCTGTGTTATATATATAATAAAATAGTAATAAAAATTGTGTGAATCTAACCATTATTGCCTGTCCAGCGCGATTGGGGCAGGCACATGGGCACTGCCCCTACCATGTGTTTATTATATATTGTTGTTTTGTTCATGACAGGCTGTTTTTTTATACAATGCCTTAAATCTGTCTTATATTCCAAAAAATAGCTACAAATGTAAGTATAATAATTGACATTTCCAAATTTTGTGGATAAAGTTTTTGTAAGTGATTGATTTACAGTGGTAGGAATTTTTGTGATAGATTGGGAGGTTGGTGATATTAGTGCTATTTATTATTGTCTGAACCAAGATTTATAGGACCTACCTGCCGGCAGTCAGGTTTAAAGATTTTAGGATGCGCGGTGTTGTCCATAACCATACTTCGCGCGGCATAAATCAGTGCAAGAAAATGGTTCACGCAAAGGCGCAAAGAAACGAGTAATAATTGTTTGCTAATAAACACATTATGTAGTTGTCAAGCTCGCAAAATCCATGTTTCGTTAATGCACTATTCTATCCCGTTTTCAGTATAAACAACTTGCAGGCACCTACAGGAGCGTCCTCCACCCTCCGCACAAGCTCTGCCCTGTCGGCAGACAGGCAGGTTCGGAGAGGCCGCGGGGACGGAATTGTATTGGGCTTTGGGAATATGTGTTGCCGGACAGAGTCCTTCTTCTCATAAGGGATTTAAGACTGGAAGACTTAAACCAGGGTGGGTTTTATATGCCGTTCCAGATATGTTGTCGTTAACATCTGAGAACAACAGGTTTTGCGGGTAAACCAAAAACGATATTTGCCATTGCGCGGGAGACACTTGCAAGTTTCAGGACCAAGTAAGACCTGGACCATTGGAATAAGGGGTGACTGGTTTGAAGGTAACAAATATCTTTCACTACGCCGAACCCGATAGCGGGGATAGTTTCATTTTGATAGTTTTTGTTGTTGTAAATTATAGAAAAAATAAACCAGCATACCTGTAATAGCCCAGCAAGCAAGGTTAATGAAAATGCTATGGTAAGACATATCAAACATAGTAAAGCGAACATCAGAAACAGCGTGTTTCCGGAAACCGGGTGGCCAGACAATCATGTATTTCATTTCAATGACAGATGCACCTATGCCAATAAGCAGGCTCCATAAAACGGGTTGAAACATTCCCCGAACCTTAATCTTTTTATTTTGACCGGGTAGTTTATAAACAAGGAAACCTATTACAACATTGAACAGCAACATAAGGAATATCGGGTAAAATTGGTTTATAATAAAACCCTCCATAAACCCTTCAAAAATCATTTTGATACTTACATAAAAAGCCATCAGCAACATGACTGACCTAAACAAATAAATTATCAGGTATTTGTTACCTGTACTCTTTCTTCCGGGTTTTAATAATAAAATGAAAAAACAAAAAGAAGGTATGATAAGAGAGAGTCTGCCAAGATTATCAAATGTAAAAACTATGGAAGCTAATATGGAAAGCACAGAGACTACCCATGCGATGATGTATAAAACTTTACTACGCAAAAAGTAGCTGATGATACAAAGTACAGGGCCTATTATGGAAATTCCATAACAGGTATAAAAAATGTACATCAGGTTTTCAACATCTATAGAATGCATTGGCAAATCATCTTTCTGTAACCGTTAAAGCCTGTAATACGAACAGGATTTTTTTGAGATTTATTCTATCCTAAAATAATGATGCAAAAATAAACAAGTAATATAGTCTGCAATGGATATGTGCAGTATAAATTTACATTTCTGTATAGCTCAAAAAAAAAGCAGGTGCGTTTATGAAACCACTCCTGCTTTCTGCAAACCACTCAAACAAATGAAAAATGTTTTACCACATTATCCAGCCTGGTCCTGGCTAACTTTCAATATAGTTTAAAAGCCCCACAATCTTGTAACATTGAAGCCGAGCATTATCTGCCTCTTGGAAAAATCATTTTGGTTATAAACCATGATATACTGATTGTTGATACCATCTGCCGTGCATAAGAATATCTGGAAGGCGTGCCCGCTGGTTGCCACCTCAAGCCCTATTCCCAGGTTTGGCATATTTTTATTCACATCATGCGTAACAAGAGGATAATCAAATTCAAGTACGACAGAAGACTGTGCGCTGAATTTATACCGGCCAACGAAAGACACCCCAATGACATCATGTTTCATTCCTGAATCCACAAGGTTTACATGCGAGTAGGTACCGCCAAGCTGAAGAGAAATCTTATCATTTATTTTACGCGCTATCATGATCTCGTTGAAATACGAGAACCGGTCGTATGCCTCATACTTTGTGGTATCCTTATCCAACCGGGAATCATCTTTAACCTGGAAATAGGACTTTGAAGCGGCACTGCGGCCTAAATTTCCGAAGTAGGTCACGGACACCGGGCTTCCTCCATTTTGGGATTGCTTAAGTATCGCATATTTCCATTCCAGGTCGTACACCTTATTGTTTTTTGTTGCACCTACTCCAACAGATAAACGTTTCGTAATTCCGTAGGTAAGTCCAAGACGGATGTTGGATGAACCCCAGATGCCCCCCAGGTCATCAAAGCCTTCAATAACCCCAAACCTGTGCTGGATCATCAGTTCCAGTGTTTTTTTATGGGTAGTCTCAATTGTCTGATTATTAATTACTACAGCGCTTTCAAAAGTTGACTTTACTTCCTTCCTGGCCGGTTTGGTACCTATGGCGTCATCTCCGGTCCTGGCATCCTGGGCAAAAACAGCCGGTGACACGAGCAACATCAGGAGAAATAATTTTTGCTTAAGCATACTATTGTTATTTTTCATGTGTTTTATGTTCAATTGTTTAGAGATCCTTGTTGAATCCATGCAAGTACTTCAGCCAGTTGTGTTGGTGTTAGTGGGTTAGCAGGCGGCATTGGTTTTGAAGTGGAGATAAGCTTTGCATAAAGAGTACTCTTTTTTGCATCTGCTTCAATTGTGTCATCCTGGGGCACATATCCTAATCCGGTCAATTGCGCGTATGCATTAGACACAGTTAAGTCAGGTGTTTGCCCTCCAGCCACATGGCAACCGGATTTTGCACAATTAGCCGTCAAAACAGGAAGGATTACTGTGTCAAAGCTAATAGTACCGGACGGCAACTGAACTGCTGCAGGCGCCATTGTAAAGTCTTTTCTGCAGGCATGCAGCAAAACCAGAACAGCAACCAAAAAAAGGAGCAATATTTTTGTGTGTTTCATATTCCCGTATTTTATTTAAATTTTATTGTTTCCTTTAAAGAGCCAATATGGTTTTTCCCGTCATTATCCATCAAAGCCACGCCAAATATGTATGTTTTACTCTTTGAAAAATCAAACTGAACATCATCGGGATTATTGGTTTTTAATTTCCGGATGATGAGCACCTGGTATTGTTTATGTTTATTGGTCTGAGGTTTGTAGGCATTCTTAATGTCAACGGGAGTTATGTTTGAAACAGCAATAATATCCGCATTACTTCCGCCGGGCACAGATAAAACAGCGCCTGGTACTCCGCCTAATCCCCTGATGTAAGCCAGTACATTTACTAATGCAGCAGAATCAAGCGTTGGAAAATAGGCTGCCATTTCCGGCTGGTTATTCATGCTCGAGATCAGGGAAGCCCTTGATTTGCCAATTAATCCTACAGTATTCACACTGCCGTATTCCCCGCCCTGCCCTTTATCTCCATGACAAGTTGAACAAGCGTCGGCATTACCCGGAAATATTTTATGATAAATGGTATCGCCACCATGGGGATTCCCAACAAAGGGTGTCGTGTTTAAAAGGTAAAAAGCCGGGTCAAGAATTGCTGCTGTTCCGTTGGGTAGTGTTACATTTTGTGTTGTTCCATTCCATTCAAATTTCGGGCCATTTGCGCCATTAATATTTGGAGTCCACATTTTGTTACCTGCATCATCTGAAAGCCCGGCTGAACTGGCTACCATATCTTCGGCATACCCCATTGGTGCGGAGTGGGCTGTATTCCAGTTCCACAAATCCACTGTACCTGCTGTCGGGAACATGGCGGCAGTGGCGCCGCTGCCGTGGCAGCTTGCAGCACAACCCGCATTTGTGAATGTTCCGTTGGGACTTGACGCAGATGAAATTTCAAATGCCATGGCGAAATGGTCACAGTTTCTTTGATAGGTCCAGCCATTTGTCGTGTCGGTTTTCTTTGGGTCAGTACTACCATTAAACATCAGGCTGCCGTATGAAAAATCGGCAACTGTATCCTGCCATTCAGCAAGAATATAAAGATTGGCGCTATCGTATGCGGCTTTAAGAGTCAGCCCGGGATTAGTACTTCTGAATGAGGTTTCGCCACTAAAAGTACCTGTCATATTTAGCCAGCCATAACCATAAAGAAGACCTTTGCTGACATCTGTTGTGTTTACAGACAGGTAGTTGGCTTTACTCCAGAATGGTGAAGTGATTTTATCAGGTGAGGTAGTAACGAACAGGGCAAAAAGCGTATCCGTACTATGAGGGCCGGGCGGAGGAGGAATAACGTAAGTATAATCTTTTCTGCATGATTGCCATATCACAAGGGACAGACAAAACATGATCAGAAGATATTTTTTTCTAGTCGACATGATCGTTCTATTGTTTTATTGAATTTCGGCACTTTCAAATAAAATAACCGGCAACCTAAGAATCAACATATCAGGGAGTATAATATTTTTTCCTTTTTAGCATTTTTCTTTGGTTGCCGGCTTCATTTTCCTATTGAACTATAATAGCTACTGTGGTTACCTGATCATTGGTATTATTGATGTTAACTGCAGTTCCCTGGATTGCGGTATAATAAAATCCGTATGAATCTGTGAAATCTGCCGAGAAAAAATAGTTGCCGGTTGGTAGTTCTACCATAAACTTTCCGTTTGCATCAGCCACTACCGTCAGGTCATATGGAATTTTTGCCACACTGCTGTTATAATTAACGTGTACATTGGCATAAGGAGCAGCTGCAGAAGTACCTGCGCTATTTTTGTAAGTTACTGCACCGGATATCCTGGCTGCACCCTTTGTATATTTGTCTTTGTTACAACCAATGGTGAAGAACAATCCCGTGAGAAGAAGTGCTGAAATTATTGCGAATGATTTCATATGCTATATTTTTATATTTTTTAGAAAATTTGATTAATTTGTTATGAAGAAAAGATTAATAGTTTTTGTAGAAAACAGGGTCTACGTTTACCCAGCATGAATCTCCTACCTCTGTCATATACACGCCATACATTGTGTTATTTGCTGCTGAAAGATTTCCTGACACATCAGCCGGAGAAAGATTGTGTGTGCCCACAGTTGGTGTCGGAACCCATTGTTTGGTTGAATTTGGATCTACATAATCCCTGCGGTTAAATAATAAGTGACCGCTGAAGCCAAACCGATGCTGGTCAGGAGTGCCGCCCATATCCTTATATTCATTGAAATTAAAATACAGCGTACAGGGATTTGAAACCATATCGCCATCTGTGTGGCCTCCTATGCCTCTCCACCTGTTCAATTTTAATGTACCCTGGGCAATATAACCACTGCCTGATTTAATAACCGTAGTAGCATCATAAAATGCCCAGATGCTTGCAGAATCAACAATAGTCTTTGCTGAATCTTTGTAAGTAATGCCAATATAGCTGCGGCCGCATTTGCCATTACCATCTCTGCCAGGCTGACCGGTATTAAAGCCGGACATGTCAACCCAGAAGTGTATTTGGGCTGCACTGAGATTGTTAGGGTCAAACTGGAACGAAGAAAATCCATAGTTATTGAATCTGCCGTTCAGGTAGGTATTCGTCAGATCCATGAATAAACATTTCCACGTAAAGCCTGTATGTACCTGGTCTAAATAGGCAACACCAAGTTGACCTGATGCGGTAGGAACGTAAGATATGGCGGAGTCTCCGATACCTGACGGTGTAATTGTTGCATTGGAAACCGAGTCCCCTTTCTTCTTTGTACATTGGGTTAACCCAATCATGATGATTCCTAATAGAATCAGTGCTGATAACATTTTTTTCGCATTCATAATTTTTTATTTTTTATTTTTTGAATAATTGTTTTTTGATGACACAAATTTCATGTGATTGATGTTGGTATTTTATGACACCTATCACAAAGTGGTCTGATAGACATCAATGAGCGGTCTGATGTTTATCAGCGCCTCCACTGATGAGGATCAATCCATGCCTGACGACTATCATTTGATCTGCCAATTAGTATATTATGGTTGGTTGTTGTACTTCAAGTCTTCATTCTTTTTAAATGATCCGGGAAATTCATTGTGAGATAAAACCTGGTTTGGCAGCACAAGCATCCCAATGCAACCTAACCATCAAATAATCGTCCCATTTATTTAGTTTACAAAACCCCGAATTGGATTTCAGGATGCATATCTAATTACTGTGCCAACAGGGCACATTTGTAACAAACAGAAAAGTAGTTTGCCGAATACCCATCATGGGAGAGCGAAGAAACAGAGCTGAGAGCGGGATATAAAATTAACCACCTCCCCCTTCGGGTATTCCTCCTAAAAACAGGATGAGAGTTGCTCTGCTGCGTGTTAGGTGGGTTTGCTGGCGCAATAAGGGGAGGCTCAATAGAAATACTGAACGTACAAGCGAGCGTGGCAACGGACGGTGATAGTTGTACCCAAGCCTGATCCAAAATATTAACACATCAGCAGATTTACCCCAGAAAAAAGGGTATAGAACTAATCCATACCCCTTAATTATTGTGTGTGTGTTTATTAATAAGCTGCGTATACCGAGAAGATTTCGATCTGGTAGTATGGCTTGTCGTCGTCGCGGTAAGAGATATCATACAGATGTACGGAAATAGCGTCATTTACATAGATATGCTCGAGGTAGTGCTGGTTTGTGAACCTGCGGAGTTTTGTTTTGTAGTACTGTAACTGGGAAGCTACCTGTGTTTTTAACCTTTCGTATTCAGCTTTGCTGGAGGTTTCGAACTTGATAGCTACGTGGTTGTGGTAAGAATAACCATCATCGTAGTAATGGCAATAGGAAACAACATTATTACCGTTCCGGAAAACCGTGCACCTTTCGTTGTACTCAAGGTGGTTCAGTTTATAGCCTTTTTCGTGAACGTACGTTTCGAACGCCGGATATGTATAGGATCTCATTTTTACCAGTTCGTCGAACGAAAAATCCTGTCCGAAGCTAATTGAACTAAAACTGAAAGATACCAGGAGGAACAGTAGTATTTTTTTCATGTTATAAATTTTTATACGGACAAATATAATTGCTATTATGTAAATTGTATAGTGTTTATGAAAATATTTTACCACATTTGGAATAATTTTTTTTAGGCAGCAAGGCAATGTATTTAAGTTAAGCGATTATGGAATTTCCCAATCCACATTCAACCCGCTCCGGGGTTGTGTTTACGCTGATCTTCCGCCGGTGAAACCGGCGGCTATTCACATTTAAGTCCGCCGGACTTCCTTAACTAAATGACATCGGCCTATGCGAATGCATCCCTTTGGGAAAGGCCGGGGCTATTGGAGAAAAGTGGAATTTGTCATACATACATCCATTTGCGCCAAAGGCTTTCTACTACAGAGTATCTTCGTAACTTTGCAGCCAGTTTTAATATAATTTAAATATGTCTTATTCTCTTAAGAATAAAATACGTCTTGTTACAGCGGCTTCGTTATTTGACGGCCACGATGCATCTATAAATATCATGCGCCGTATCATGCAGGCCAGCGGGGCAGAGGTGATACACCTGGGCCATGACCGCAGTGTGCAGGAAGTGGTGGATTGCGCCATACAGGAAGATGCCAATGCTATAGCTATTACCTCCTACCAGGGTGGCCATGTGGAGTATTTTAAATACATGTATGATTTGCTGAAACAGGCAGGATGCGGGCACATTAAAATATTTGGCGGCGGCGGTGGTGTGATACTGCCATCTGAAATAAAAGAACTGGAAGATTATGGCATTACCCGCATTTATTCTCCGGACGACGGGCGCTCTCTTGGACTACAGGGGATGATTGATGACCTGCTGGAAAAAAGTGATTATCCTACGGGTAATCAGTTGAATGGCGAGGTGGATCATTTGGTGGAAAAGGACGTAAAATCCATAGCCCGTATTATATCGGCTGCTGAAAATTATTATGAACTGCCTGAAACACAGGCGGCACTTAAAAAGATAAAGGAGCAGGCTGAGGTTACTCATACGCCGGTACTGGGTATTACCGGCACGGGCGGAGCGGGTAAAAGTTCGCTGGTAGATGAACTGGTGCGCAGATTCCTGATTGATTTTAAGGATAAATACATTGGTATTATTTCGGTAGACCCCACGAAACGTAAAACAGGGGGCGCTTTACTTGGTGACCGTATCAGGATGAATTCCATACGCAACGACCGGGTATATATGCGGTCAATGGCAACGCGCCAGAGCAACCTGGCTGTTTCAAAATATATTCATGATGCCGTAAACATTTTAAAAGCGGCAAAATACGATTTGATTATCCTGGAAACTTCGGGCATAGGCCAGAGTGATACACAGATTACCGACCATTGCGACATGAGCATGTATGTAATGACGCCGGAATATGGCGCGGCTTCACAGTTGGAGAAAATTGACATGCTCGATTTTGCAGATATAGTTGTGATCAACAAATTTGACAAGAGGGGAGCAATGGATGCGCTGCGCGATGTAAAGAAACAATACCAGCGCAACCATAAGCTGTTTGAACAAAAGTCGGACGACATGCCGGTGTTTGGCACCATTGCTTCCCAGTTCAATGATCCGGGTACCAATACGATGTATAAGTCGCTGATGGATTTGCTGGAACATAAGACAGGGGCGCCGCTGCACAGCAACTACAAGATCACTGATGAGATGAGCGAGAAGGTATACATCATACCTCCATCGCGTACCCGTTACCTGAGCGAAATAACCGAGAACAACCGCAAGTATGACAAGTGGGCGAAGGACCAAAGTGCCGTTGCTCAAAAACTATTCTCGATCAAAAAAACTATCCAGACATTACAGGCTACTGCGGTTGATGATAAGGACCGGTTTATAAAAACGCTGCAGGAAGTTTACGGTAAACTGGAGTTGGAACTGGACCCAAAGAACAAGCACCTGCTGGAAAATTGGGTAGAAAAGAAAAAACAGTACACCGGAGATTACTACTCTTACAAAGTAAGAGACAAAGAACTGAAGATAAAGACACATACGGAATCGCTATCTCACTTGCAGATACCCAAGGTAGCTGTACCGCGTTTCGAGGCGTGGGGGGAGATTTTGCAATGGGCGCTGTCGGAAAATTTTCCGGGAGAATTTCCGTATGCTGCGGGTATTTATCCATTCAAGCGTGAAGGTGAAGACCCGGCGCGTATGTTTGCCGGAGAGGGTGGCCCCGAACGTACCAACAAGCGTTTCCACTATGTATCTCATGGCTTGCCTGCAAAAAGGCTGAGTACTGCATTTGACAGTGTGACGCTGTACGGCCAGGACCCTGATCACAGGCCGGATATTTACGGCAAGGTGGGCAACTCGGGTGTGAGTGTGTGCTGCCTTGATGATGCCAAGAAATTGTACAGCGGTTTTAACCTCGCTGATCCGAAGACGTCGGTATCCATGACGATCAATGGTCCGGCTCCTACTATAACTGCGTTCTTTATGAATGCAGCAATTGATCAGCAGTGCGAGTTATATATAAAAGCTAATGGGCTGGAAGAAGAAGTAAACAAAAAGATAGACGGGATATTTAAAGAGAAGGGAGTTGAACGGCCATATTATGACCTCTCCCCGGCCCTCTCCCAAGGAGAGGGAGGTGTTACGTCATTCAGAGATCGTACTCTACCTGAAGGGAATGATGGGCTTGGATTAATGCTGCTGGGTGTAACCGGTGACCAGGTATTGCCGGCGGATGTGTATAATAAGATAAAGGTTGATACCCTGAAAGCCGTGCGTGGTACCGTGCAGGCTGATATCCTGAAAGAAGACCAGGCGCAGAATACCTGTATATTCTCTACTGAGTTTTCGTTGCGGGTGATGGGTGATGTGCAGCAGTATTTTATTGATAACCAGGTACGCAATTTCTATTCAGTATCTATAAGCGGGTATCATATTGCAGAGGCAGGCGCTAATCCTGTTTCGCAACTGGCATTCACCATTTCCAATGGCTTTACGTTTGTAGAATACTACCTGAGCCGGGGGATGCATATTGATGATTTTGCGCCCAATCTTTCATTTTTCTTTAGCAATGGTATAGACCCTGAATATAGTGTGATAGGCCGTGTGGCCCGCCGTATCTGGGCCAAAGCAATGAAGATCAAGTATGGGGGTAATGAGCGCTCGCAAATGCTCAAATATCACATACAGACATCTGGCCGGTCATTACATGCTCAGGAAATAGATTTCAACGACATTCGCACCACGCTGCAGGCTTTGTACGCTATTTATGATAACTGTAATTCACTGCATACGAACGCATACGATGAAGCTATCACAACACCTACTGAGGAAAGTGTACGCAGGGCAATGGCTATACAGTTGATCATCAATAAAGAACTTGGCCTGGCTAAGAACGAAAATCCATTGCAGGGTTCTTTCATAATCGAAGAATTAACTGACCTTGTTGAAGAAGCAGTAATGGCTGAATTTGACAGGATCACTGAACGCGGAGGGGTACTCGGCGCTATGGAAACCATGTACCAGCGTGGCAAGATACAAGAGGAGAGTCTTTATTACGAAACATTGAAACATACAGGAGAATTCCCGATTATCGGCGTAAATACTTTCCTTAGTTCCAAGGGGTCGCCCACAATTATTCCTTCAGAAGTGATACGCTCAACAACTGAAGAAAAAGAATTCCAGATACAGACAGTTCAAAACCTGTGGAAGCGCAGCGAGGCAAAGAGCGGTGATATGCTGCACAACCTGCAGCAGGTGGCTATACACAACAAGAACATTTTTGCCGAGCTGATGGAAACGGTAAAGTTCTGTTCACTGGGGCAGATTACAAAAGCTTTGTTTGAGGTTGGGGGGCAGTATAGGAGGAATATGTAAGGGGAAGTGAAAAGGCAAAAATGTGTGCGGCGGACGGAGAATATTAATTTTTCCGGTAAATTTGTATAAACAGTTATTTTATGAGAGCAAATGTTGAACGGCAGCTAAATTCATATATACATGTACTTAGCGCTACCGAAAAAAAATCACTGCTAGGTTATGTGAAAACTACTTTTCCCGGAAAGGAAGAAGAAGCAATGAGCCTGGAACAAGAAAATAAAGAGCTTGAGGACATTGATGCAGCAAAGGATAGGGGCGAATTTTACACTCATGAAGAAGCGATGAAAATGATGAAGGTGCTGATAGACACAAAGGAATAGAAACTATTCTTTCCGTTTTTTCCTTCTGGTATCATACATATTCAATATCACCACTTTGTTTTTTACAATCCGATAATACATCCTGTTGTGCCTGGTGATGATTGTACTTCTTACATTGCGTACACTGGTCAGCGTGCCTGTAAATGGGAAAGTCTGTAATCGAAAGATTCTGGATTGTACTTTGTCTAAAAATTCTGTAGCTACTCTTACTCCCCATTCGTGTTCGAGGTAGTCAAGGACGCCCTGCAACTTTTTAGTAAACCGCTTATTGATTATTATTTCATACGCCATTTGTCCATAATGGTATTAAACTCTTTTAAAGACATGGTGTTCTTATCAATCGGCTCGCTGGCCAGCATTACCAATTCTTTATGATCTTCTTCAGATAATAATTCTGAAAGGTCCTCTTTAAGCCGGAGATAATAGGATACCTCTTCATCAAGCATCTTCAGAATATTCTCATCCTTAATTGTACTAATATTGTCTATAAGTTGCTGCTGCATTTGCTGAATGGACATAACCAATGTATTTACCCAAATTTACGAAAACTAAATTATACCCCTTTTTTTTAAAGCTAAATTTTCTAAAACCCGGCTTCGAGAATAATCTCCAGCTCACTAATGATCATCGCAGTAGCCCCCCAGATAATAGTACCATCTTCCAGTTTATAGGCATTCACATTCCTGATTATATCGGGCCGGGCGGGTGATATTACTTCGGTTACGATCTTTCGGTCTGCCTGTAGCAGGTTGGCAAGCGGCACTTCAAGCGTATAGGCTACTTCGTTGTGGCTGAGGTTGTATTCGGGCCTGTTTTTGGCATAGCCTACGAAAGGATAAACATTAAAATTGCTGACCGGAATATACAGTGGTGTCAGAGCGCCTAACAAATCCACTTCACCGGAAATGATACCCAATTCTTCCTGGGCCTCCCGAAGGGCTGTAGCTTTCAGGTCGGCATCTGTACTATCATAGCTGCCTCCCGGAAAACTTACTTGTCCGCTGTGTGCTGTTTTGTCTTCGCGTCTTTTCATCAGCAGCAGATGCAATTCTTCATTCATGGGGAATAACAGGCACAATACAGCACTGGGTCTTGCATCATCCGGAACTTTTTGAGGCGAGTTTACAACCCTTCCCATCATTCTTTCCTGCGCCGGCCGGCCCGGTAATGGTTGTTGCAAGCGATTCCTAAGCCATTCTATCTTTTCTGTAAAATTCAAAATCGGTCTTTATTGTCAGTTATCACATAACTCAGGGAACCTGACGGGCATTTCTTCACCTGAGCTATGATCCGTTCCGCATCTGCCCCATCCAGGTTGATCCATGGCTTTTTGCCCGGACTGAAAACTTCCGGCAGCCCCTTCCAGCAATTAGTACAGTGCTCGCACAATTCAGATTTCCATATAACTGTGAGGTCTCCCTTAATATAGTGTCTGGTCATTCAGTCAGTTTTTAACGGGTATCTAAATATACCAAAATAAGTTGAATCTGCAATCAATATCACATCGGTACTTCAAGTATCAGCACATCACTTTTTTCGGTTGCTTTTATTTCGAACATTTCAGTTTCACTGATACCTAAAGCATCCCTTTTATTCAAAATCTGGTTTTCTATGTTTATTTTGCCGTCAATCAGGAAGATATACGCCCCGTGGCCTTTTGTATGTAAAGTATGAGTCACGCTTTTTCCGGCCTCCAGAGAGATCCTGTATATCCAGGCATCCTGGTGAATTTTTAATCCTGCATCATCGTTGTAAATCGGCGACACCAGCGCCTGAAGTTTATTCACCCGATCTTCAGCCCGAAAAGTTTTCTGGTCATACCGCGGCTGCACATTTTTTTCTTTGGGAAAGATCCATGTCTGCAGCAGGTTTACAATTTTTACCGGATCAGGATTGTATTCACTATGTGTTACTCCCGTTCCGGCGCTCATTACCTGCACCTCATTGGGAATTATTTGTTGGGTATGGCCCATGCTGTCTTTATGTTCCAGGGTTCCATCGAGGACAATGGTGATGATCTCCATATTATCGTGCGGATGCCGTCCGAAACCCTGGCCACCGGATACTATGTCATCATTCAGAACCCTCAATGCCCCGAAATGGATCTTCGTCGGGTCGTACCAGCTTGCAAAACTGAAAGAATGGTGCGCATCCAGCCAGCCATGGTTTGCATGTCCTCTTTGATTTGCCGGGTGAAATATTGTTTTTGCCATAAATTTTGTTTTAAAATAACTACATGTACCTACATTCAAAACACATGCCACAAATTCACCTGACAAAATTGCAGAATAAAAACAACTTTTATAGGCAATTCTATCACCGGGGCGTTTTTAAAACCAATAAATCGGTAAATTGGCACTTCTTAATTCAAACTAACGGCAGCAGCGATCTGAAGGTCACTTTTTGCTTTTAACTTTTAACTTAAAGACACATGGCACAAAGTATATTGGTTATTGACGACGAAAAAGCGATCCGCAAGACGCTGGGTGAGATACTAACTTTCGAAGGCTTCACTGTAGATGAGGCGGCAGACGGAGCCGAAGGCGCTAAAAAAATCAAAGAAAACAATTATGACTGCATTCTCTGCGATATAAAAATGCCGCGAATGGATGGTCTGGAAGTATTGCAAATGGCCAGGGAAGAGCGGCCTGATACTCCGTTCATAGTTATATCAGGACATGGGAATATAGAAACAGCCGTAGATGCGGTGAAGAAAGGGGCCTACGATTATATATCCAAACCTCCTGACCTGAACAGGCTGCTGATAACTGTGCGCAATGCCATGGATAAGAAATCACTGGTGGCGGAAACTAAACAACTGCGTAAACGGATATCCAGGGGATACGAGATGATTGGCGCGAGCGAGGGAATGATGCGCATACAGGAAACCATTGCCAAAGTTGCCCCAACTGATGCCCGGGTACTTATTACAGGTGCGAACGGTGTTGGCAAAGAGTTGGTAGCACGCCGTTTACATGAGCTCAGTAACCGGAGCAGCGGACCGATGGTGGAGGTGAACTGCGCGGCCATCCCTTCAGAACTTATTGAAAGTGAACTTTTTGGTCATGAAAAAGGATCTTTTACTTCTGCTATAAAACAACGTATCGGCAAATTTGAACAGGCTAATGGCGGAACGCTGTTCCTGGACGAGATTGGCGATATGAGCCATGACGCGCAAGCCAAAATGCTGCGCGCCCTGCAGGAGAGCCGCATTACCAGGGTAGGTGGTGAAAAGGATATAAAGGTGGATGTGCGCGTAATAGCAGCTACCAACAAAAACCTGATGGAAGAAGTAGCGGCTAAAAAATTCCGTATGGACCTTTACCACAGGCTAAGCGTTATCCTGATACAGGTGCCACCGCTCAATGACAGGCGCGATGATATTCCTGCGCTTATTACTCACTTCATGAAAGATATCAGTGAGGAATATAAACAACCGGTAAAGGAAATAGAACCTGCTGCTGTAGCAATGCTGCAGGAATATAACTGGACCGGCAACATCCGTGAGCTGCGCAATGTGGTAGAACGCCTCATTATTCTTTCTGATAAAAAGATAACTAATAAGGACGTAGAGACGTATATCTTGTTGAAATAAAAACCGCTGAACCACCTAATGTCATTGCTCTACCAGGCAGATTATTTTATTTCAGGAAGGGGCGGTAATGGTAAAGCCATTGGATGCTCAGAAAAAACCTCTGATAATGAAAATCTAACGGGAACTCTGTCATAGCCTTTGTAGACCCTGCTACGAATAATTTTCCCATCAAACCAAACTAATATGCGTGGTGGGTCCGGCGACTGATAGTGAAAAATTATCCCATCAAAAGTAAATAATTTACCTGTGATCCTTTTTTCTTTCAAAGAATCTAATGGTAAAATGTAGTGCTTTTCCTTCCATTTTTTAATGTATTTGTCATCATTGTTTACAAGGAGGATATCAGTATCAATTGTGAACATGAACTTTCCTGCTACCAGAAAACTTTCACTTTCCAGCATTAAATACAATAAAGTAAAACAAAATGCGCTTGTGTCATCACCTGCATCGTACATGTATGCAACATAAACATTGTGATCGCCATGCCACAAAGAGTGTTTCTTTATAGTGTCAATAAAACACTTTACCTGTTCTTTAAACAATGGGAAATTATCATCTCTGTACTTTTCATATTGAGCGCTGCCATTGAAATAACTAAAGAGAAAAAGCAATATGGTGCATAGGGCTTTCATAAATAAATTGAATAGGATGGATTGTTTGCCATGATGTTGATGTTTTGTGAAGATATTCTTGTCAAGTAACACGTGGCGAATGTTTCGACTAAAGCCACCCTGATATTTCTATAACCCCGACATAAATGTCGGGGCTACTGGTGGTGATCAACTTTATCCTTTTGACCGATTAGTTCTTAATCTCACTATACCTTTTATTATCCATCTCTAAAGAGGTTAAAGGCATTGTATTACTATTTGTTTGGCTGCTTGTGTAAGCCGGGCCATATGATGTTTCGGCATTGGGAATGCTACCTTTGACTTTGTAGATGAACGCTCCATCCTGAGCATCTTCAGAAGAATCTATGTTGTTGCGCTGCAATTCGGGCTGAGGTTCTTCGGCTTCTGCCGGTTTGCCTTTGGGCGTATGCTTGTTAAACTGAACAAATCCGCCTACATAAAAATTGACACCTGACTGATGCTTAGCAACAAGGGCGAGGATGTCGTCGCTGCCAACAAAGAAACCGCTGATGCGAACGCCAACACCCACCTTCATAGTGCTGGTAAGGAAGCTGTAGGTAATAGGTATACCGACACTCAATTTGCGTGTATCATACCTGGGCGTTACGGTGATCTGGCTGTAGTAGGAGTTGCCGAAATTCTGCCTGTTGGCAAGATTGCCAATAAAAGTTGTATTGAGGTAAAGCCATTTGTACATATTGTAATCTACACCCAGCCTCAGCGTTGTGGGCATATACACTTTTGTATCCTGGTGACTGGTATCTGCGGTGAACCCATGGGAAACAGCGTAGTGGCGGAAATCGTCGAAATTGGTAACGTTCGCGGCAAAGTCCTGTCCGGAAACTGAACCATTACCGGTAACATTGGCATTAGAGTTTACACTGCTTTTATATTTTATAGCCCCTATATCCATTACCGATGCGGAGAAGCGAAGCATGTACCTGTTCCTGGAATAATCGGTGCGTATTTTTTTTTTGTGTTTCTTCTGGTATTCGTCGCGTGCATATTCGGGCATGTAGTCATATACAATGCCCAGGTCTGCACCTATGCCACTGCCATCTTTAGCGCCGAGGAATTCGCTGAGAATGCTGTGGTTGGAAACACCGTTCAATATGGCGCTGCGTGTACTGACGATATTGCTTGCAAATTCGAGGTCGGAGTTATTAACGATCACAGAATCACTGCCTGCTTTGAAATGGGCATCGAGATTCTTGCCCTTGAGTCCGAGGTAACCTATACCACCCAGGTACCGAAGTGTAATTCCCACTTTTATTTCATGTTCATTCTGGTCGAGCAGTACACCTGCATAAGACAGCCCTACTTCGCTCCACACATGTGCCGTGTAGTTAAACTTGTTAGAGGTAAGATCTATGTTTTCATTAGGTACATAATTGGGGTCGGTAATGGTTTGATAGAGTGACCGGTCAAAATTATTGAACTGATTAAAACCCCTGATTCCGGTGCTGAGGGCAAGGCTATGCTTATGGTTGATGCTAACCATAATTCCGGGTAACCGCACCTGGGCATATGGCGCCAGCAAACTGAATTTGCTGCTGGTATTATAACTGAAGATATTATTGGTATTACCTTTATTTATTGCACCGATTAAGCCACCGTTTGAATTGATGTAACCAAGACTGTTGTCAATTCCGGCATTCAGAGAAATTACATCAATAACAAATCTTTCACGGCTGTCGGCAATATTGGCAGGGTTAAGGTACAGGCCGTACATACCACTCCAGTTGCCGGTAGCAATACCCAGGTTGTATTGGGCATTTGTCGCAGGGGAACAGCATAAAATAACAATAATTGTATAAAGGAATTTCTTCATTCCGTTGGTTTTGGTGACCTTGCTTTTATACAAGTGGCGTGTAAAGTAATACATTATGGGCAAATATGAAAATATGTGGGGTGTTTTTCCGCGTTTAGTGATCGTCTTTTGAAGGCTTTCTATAAATAGGGACATAAGCGCCGAAATAGAACCCGAACCCATGTTGGTGGTTACTCATTAATGCAAGCATATCATCACTGCCGAAGTAGAAACCTGATATCCTGAAGCCTAAACCAACTTTGACGTCGCTTGCAAGGGTGCTGTAGGTAATTGGCAATGCTACACCAATCAGTTTGTAATTAAATCTTGGGGTAAGAGTTACCTGGCTGTAATAAGAATTACCATAGTTCTGGCGGTTGGCCAGGTTACCAAGATATAGCAAATTGACATATACCTTGCTGATTATCTGGTAGTCAGCATTCATTATCAGGGCTGTAGGCATGTGCACTTTTGTGGTCTTTGAGCCTGTATCTACACTGAAACCCTGGCTTGCTGCATAATTCCTGAGGGTGGTATAGTCTTTCAGATTGTCTGATAAACCTTTACCGGTGATATAGCCATTACCTGTGACATTTACTACAAAATTATCGCCCTGTTTATATTTTATTGAGCCGATGTCGGTTACGGCGGCGGATACCCTTAGTTTATGCCCGTCTTCGGAAGTCCATTTGTTATATCCTGATTTTTCACCGCCTATTGTGTAGGTATAGGTAACACCAATATCCATACCAAATCCGCTGCCGGCCTTTGCGCCAAAAAATTTATTAATGATGCCTGAAGAACTGACCCCATTGGAATAGGCGTTGTTGGCGCTAATGGCATCGCTGGCAAATTCGAGGTCGGAATTGGTAGCATAAAAGGTATCGCTGCCTGCTTTGTAATCTATATCGAGGTTCTTTCCCTTCAGGCTCAGATAGTCAATACCACCCAGGTACTTCAGGGAGATACCGGCCTGAATCTTATGCGGACCTTCATCCATGGCTACCAATGCATAAGAGAGGGCAATCTCGCTCCATACATGAGCGGTCCAGTTGAAATTCTGGGTTTTGTAATGAAAATCCTGGGTATTGGTGTGGTTGCTATCACTAACTGTACTATAAAGGTCCTGGCTGAAATTATTGAATTGATTAATGGCCCGTATCCTGGCTGTAAGCGCAAACGTTTGTTTTAAAGGATCATTAAGGCTAACCAATATTCCCGGAAGCCGCAGCTCTACAGCAGGCGCCAGCGCACTGAAATTACCTTTGCCGGTAAAATTAAAAACATCCTTGCTTTTATCTATCTTACTAAGGTTGGAGAAAGTGCCTTCATTATTATCCACAGCCATGTTCACTGAAAACAGACTTACGGCTATTTTCTCATTGCAGCCTGCAATGCTGGCAGGATTAATATACAGGCTGTTGAGTGCGCTGAAGTCGCTAGTGGCCAGGCCTAAATTATGTTGAGCTGCGGTGCTGATGGCAATAAGACTGCAAACCAGAACGAAAAGTAAATGATTTTTAATTTTCATAGCCATATAATTTATACAAAGTTACCAAGTAAAAATAATGCCAGTACTGATGAAAAGCATCCGGCAAATATCAAATTGTCAAGGCTCTTTTGTAGAGCTGGATGACATTTTCGAGGCCATAGTACAGTGCATCCGATATTAGCGCATGCCCAATGGAGACCTCTGACAGGGTAGGAATTGATTGTTTAAAAAATCTGAGATTATCCATATCCAGATCATGCCCGGCATTGAGGCCGAGGCCTTTCTGATCTGCTATGGCGGCAGCTTTAAGATAGGAGGCTATGGCTGCTTCTTTATTGCGGGTATAGTTTTTTGCATAATCTTCGGTATAGAGCTCTATGCGGTCGGCGCCGGTTTCGGGGGCGGCGGCTACTATGCTTTCTATGGGGTCTACAAATATGGATACACGGATACCGGCGGTTTTGAACACCTTAATAATACCCTGCAGGTATTCGCGCTCCTTAATCGTATCCCAGCCGTGGTTTGAAGTGAGCTGGCCTGGGTCATCGGGGACAAGGGTTACCTGGTGTGGCTTTACTTCCAGCACCAGTTGCACAAATTTATCTTCTTTGGGGTTGCCTTCTATATTGAACTCTGTCGTAATGATCTTACTTATCTCCCTTACGTCGGCGTAGCGTATATGCCGCTCATCAGGCCGGGGATGAACGGTAATGCCATCGGCGCCGAACGTCTGGCAGTCAATGGCGGCCTTCACCACATCGGGGTTATTGCCGCCGCGGCTGTTACGGAGGGTGGCGATCTTGTTTATATTGACGGAGAGTTTGGTCATTTGTCTTGCAAATTTAGGAATTAGTCCCGATAGCTATCGGGACTAATTGTGGATTTGGATTGTTGTCTGATTTGGTTTGGGGTGGATGAGGCGTTTTTTGGGGTATTGAGAACTGGTCTTAGAGTGTGGCGAGCCATTGAGGGGGACCGGAAACCTTGTTACATCCTTCACAATCCTTCACAATTTGTGAAGAATTGTGAAATCAAAAAAAGCTCGCCATACGCAAAAGTTGTTAATTTTAATATTGTAGGCTTAATTTTTCTTGATATTTTAATATTAAAATCTTACTTTTATGCTATGATTTTAAAGGTATAGACTTATGAAATTAAGAAACAGCAGTGTAGTTGTGCGGCAACTGGATAATAAAATGGCGGGGTTTACTTCGTTAGATAATGAAATGGTTTCTGGCGGCAGTTGGATCAGGACTATACGTACTGCGCTGAACATGTCATTACGGCAATTGGGCAGCAGGTTGGCGATTACGCCACAGAGCGTGCGGGATATGGAACGCCGGGAGTTGGAAGGTACTTTAAGTTTGAAAACTTTGAGGGAGACGGCTAATGCGCTGGATATGAAGCTGGTTTATGGTTTTATACCGAAGGACGGTTCATTGGAAAAAATGATTGACCGTAAAGCACATGATATAGCGGCAAAAATTGTAGGGCGCACGTCTGTAACTATGAACCTCGAAGGGCAGGGAAATTCCGAAGAACGGCTGAAGGCAGCAATTGAGGAATTGGCTTATGAAATTAAAACCCAAATGCCAAAACAACTATGGGACTGACGCTGACATATGACACCGGTCAAACACCGCTTGACGAAGATGAGAAAGATGGGTTACTGATCACAAATATTAACACACAGGGGCAGCTTGATGAACTGGAACAACGCAATATCGAAGATGCGATGCTTTGGATAATGAAACGGCGAAAACCAAAGGATGCCAAAGATATTCTGAATGAAGCTTTTATTAAACAGGTGCACGTAAAAATGTTCGGAAAGGTTTGGAAGTGGGCAGGTACATTCCGGAACTCAAACAAAAACTTAGGTGTTGATAAATACCAGATCGGGATTTCGCTAAGAACACTGCTGGACGACTGCAACTTCCGGATTGCCAACCATACGTTCCCTGAAGACGAAATAGCAATCAGGTTTAAGCACACGATAGTATCAATACATTGTTTTCCGAACGGAAATGGACGGCACTCAAGATTGATGGCGGATATAATTGCTGAGAAGTTATTCGACAAAGAAGTTTTCAGCTGGGGCAGCAAAGCGCTAATAAAACCGGGTGTTGCAAGAAAGGCTTACCTGGACGCACTGCATGAAGCAGATAAAGGTAATTACCAGCCACTGGTGATGTTTGCAAGGTCTTAGGGCAGGCGCAGGTTAAGTGTGCCACACCAAAAAAAGGTGTGGCACACTAATCAACACTATTGACATCCGGTGTATAAAGAAATTTTTTCAAATTCAGGTTCTTTTTTAGATTTACGCAACACTTGCTAAAACTAAAAAAAACTTAACTGCATGAAAAAAACTTTTTTCTTTATTACACTGCTGGTCATTACCCATTGCGCTACTGCACAGTATTATATTTCATTGGTGCCGAGCCTTACCAACAGCCCCGGAACGCTGGCGGAAAAATCGAACCTTTCTTTTGAAGTGGGCAAGCAGTGGGACTGTTTCAGCTTAGGTGTGGATTACGGGAAAACTACTCTGGGGAAAAAAGTGGGCATGGATACCTCTAATTACTTCGAGTTGCGCCCTAACCTGAACATCTTCCAGCAGGGTAAATTTACCAATACCGTGACTATCGGCGTGGGCTTTATCGTTAATGCGCAGGAAAATTTTATGACGGAGTTTACGTCGGGCATTGAATATGCGCATACTCCACTGATCCACTTTAATATTTATTTCGGGCAGTATTATTACAGCGGAAAAACGTCGGCAAGTTCCACTACTTTTTTCGGTATATCCATCATGAAGTTCTTTAAACCGTATCATCCTAAGTCGCTGATAGGCGGAGGGACGGCAGCGACAGCTGAGAAATAGGGGGAGGATGGTTTTGCGCACTTTGCAGGGAAAATTTTATTTTGAACTAATTGGTTGATAATCAATTATTTGAACCAATATTATTGCGCAATTCTTGCGCACTTTTTGCACAACCCTGTGCAATTCTGTGCATTGCCTCGTCCTGAAATGTGTTTACACGTTGGTTAGATAATCCTGTTTTTTGTTTACTGTAATCAAATAAGTTAAATTGTAATTCATAACTGTAGTGGTTGGGTAAAAACTGCGGGAGTAAAAAATTGTGTCTAGGTTAAGCGACTTTCATTGATTTTCAATAAGTTGTATTTCCTGTAACTTCCGGATTTCTTCCGGTTGGTTCCGGAAGCAGAAGTGCGTCCGGAAGTTGTATTATATATACCATAAATTAATAAATTGACTTACAGGAGTATAAATTTTCGTCCGCTATCTCTTTGCCAAGCATTTTTCGTATTCGTGTTACTCTTTTGTGCAATAGCGAAAAAGGTAAAAATTCCTGGTTTTCAATGGTGTTTTTACCTTTTCTCCCCAAATGCATTGACTATCAATTAATTGATTAATAATGAAATGTAAAAAGGTAATAATTTACTTCCAAAAAAGGTAAAAAAAAGGTAAAATATGGTAAATAGTTAATGGGTTGCCTCGTCCTGAAATCTGTTTACACGTTGGTTAGATAAACCCCCTGAAGAAAAATCGGGACGCGGTGTTTTTTGTTTACTGTCAAGCTATTGAATGAAGCTATTTTGCAAATATAAGATACAAATTTTAATTTACAAAATATAATTTACATGATAGTGCAGTTTTTGGGCTATGATAAAAAGTTTATTTGGTGGTAATATGCTTATAAGCAATGGATTAGGTATTATGAAGTTGGGGAAAAGAGGAAGTGCTTTTGTCTGAACCGCTGATTAAGCTGATTTTATTGATTTCGCGGAATCTTTTGTAAAAACATGTAATCACCCCTGTAGTGGGTGAAAGCATTGTAGTATTTGAGTATTCCCCTCCACACGCACCCCGTTAGGCGGTGCAAACTACTCGCAGTTGATAAAATTCGCAAGGGTGACCCTTGCAGATTTGGGGACCAAGCGGACGCTTGGACCAGTGGGGGGTGCGAGTGGTCCGATGCGACGGGAGCCGCAAAATCTTGCGGCTCTACTCCCAAAATTCCCTAATTTTAACCAATGCCTGAAGCCGCCGCCAAAACAACCGAAGATATAGATACCGGGAATACCATTTTCCAGAAGGCGGTATCTTTTGTACGGGATACCGGGGAAAATCTTTTCCTTACCGGGCGGGCTGGTACAGGGAAAACAACTTTCTTAAAGTACATCCGTTCTCAAACAAATAAGCAGTGCGCCATAGTTGCCCCAACAGGCGTGGCTGCTATAAATGCAGGAGGAGAAACCATCCATTCTTTTCTGCAGTTGCCATTCGGGCCTTTTGTTCCGGGTACTGCGGGTGGTTTTGGCAGACATGCAGAAGGTACACAGGATAAACATTCATTGCTGGGCAACCTGAAACTCAGGGAGACCAAATTAAAATTGCTGCGCAAGCTGGAGCTGCTGATAATAGACGAGGTGAGTATGGTGCGCTGCGACCTGCTCGATTCCATGGACCTCGTATTGCGGCATGTGCGCAAAAACTGGGCACAGCCTTTCGGTGGTGTACAGATGATTTTCATTGGCGACCTTTTCCAGTTACCGCCCGTAGCGCCGGAGAATGATTGGGAAATATTGCGCCAATATTATGCCAGTCCTTATTTTTTCGATTCAAAAGTACTGCGTGATAACCCGCCACTGTATATTGAACTGAAAAAGATCTACCGCCAGAAAGATCAGACGTTTATTGATATACTCAACCGCATCCGCAGCGGCCATGCACACCAGCAGGATATTGAAACGCTGAACCGGCAATTTGACCCGGTGCATCCTAAAGAAGATGGTTATATCATTTTGTCTACGCACAACCGCATAGCCGACAGCATCAATCAGCAGCAGCTGGAGAAATTAACCACAACACTTCACACTTTTAAGGGAACAATCGAAAATGAATTCAACCCTAAAAACCTGCCTACTGAAGAGGTGCTGCAATTAAAGAAAGGCGCGCAGATTATGTTTGTAAAAAACGACCTGCAGTCACCACGGAGATATTATAACGGCAAGATCGGGATGATCTCTATGATCAGTCCGGCAGGTATCTGGGTACGGTTTCCGGGTGACGAAAACACGGATGCGCTGGAACTTGAAAAGGAGACCTGGAAAAATATGAGGTATACCCTCAATGTCCAGAAAAATGAAATAGAAGAAGAGGAGTCAGGAAGTTTTACACAATATCCTATACGGCTGGCATGGGCGATAACGGTTCACAAAAGCCAGGGGCTTACGTTGCAGAAAGCAGTGGTAGACCTGAACCAGTCGTTTGCTCCCGGCCAGGTATATGTAGCGCTCAGCCGCTGCACCAGCATGGAAGGATTAGTGCTGCGCAGTAAATTACACCTGAACAACGTAATTGTTGATGAACGGGTGGTAGCCTTCGCAGAGTCGGAAAATGATGAAGAAGAACTGGAAGAGATTCTTAATGAAAGCATGCGCAAAGCCACTGTGGCGCGGCTATGCAAACTATTTTCGTTCACCGAGATAATTGCGGCTACAGAACAGATATTACCGGAATTGATGAAGAAGAAAACCGGCCCGAAAGAAAAAAACATCCAGCTTCAGGAGCAATTATTGAAAACACTAAAGGAAGCCCAAAAACATGCCGAAGGATTTCACCGGCAGATCCATTCATTAATCGCTACCGGGGTGGACGACAAACTTTCAGAAAGAAAAAATGCCGCCGCAAGATATTTCACAGGTAAAGTGCTGGAGCCGTGTATTGCTTTGGTGGATGCACATATTGTTTCACTCGGAACATTGACAAAAGTTGCAAAACAGGTGCGGTTATGGAAAGAATTGGTGGCCTACTTTAAACATAAGCTTACAGAAATAAACAACTGCCTTGATCAGCCGTGATATACACGGGATGCCACTATCAGTCCATTTTTTATTTCAAGCACTTCTGCAACTAACATATCCGTTTCACCTTCCACTTTGCGTGTATATTCCATGAACACTCTTTCATCATTTGCCGTTAATGTAGTTGGTATGTATTTCAAAGAGGGCAACCGCGAGAAAGCATCTGCCCACCAGGCTCTGAGAGCGGCCTTACCACGAACAAGGCCATTTGTTTCGGGTTGCCTGATCTTTAATTTCGGGCTGTAATGTTCTGCATCATCGTGGTAAAGTCTTAGCAAATCTTCAAGGTGATGTTCATTAAAAGCACTGAACCATTTATTTGCAATGGAGCAGTTGTTATCAATAAGAATCATAAAATTTAAGCCTTAGGGAAGTATGTTAATTCAACTTTGCAGGAGCTACCAATTGAAATTCCGGAATGGCCACCGTTATTTTTCTTTTATGAAAAAGATTTTCAAAAATGTAGGTGCCATACATCTTACCTATATCACTTTGCAGGTTGGCGGCCGAAGTATATTGATAGTTGTCTCCGGCTGCTATTACCGGCTGCTGGCCAACCACACCCTCGCCTTCTACTTCCCTGTGCGATCCATTGCTGTCAACAATATGCCAATGACGGCTCAATAACTTTACCGGGTGTGCAGTAAGGTTTTCGATAGTAATACGGTATGCGAATAAATACTCCGAATTTATCGGATTGGAATGACCGGGCTGATAGAAAACCTCAACCATAATATTTACGCCTTCGGTAACTTGTTGCACCATGGTATGCAGGATTAATTTATACAAATGCAAAGATATGAAAAATATTCTAAGCGAAGATGACAAAATAAATTCTTCATAAACACCTGAAATTGGCTAATGCTGTTCCTTTAATTTTATAGCAACACGCCTGTTTTTCGCTCTGCCGGCACGTGTGTGGTTGCTGGCCACCGGTGATCTGCTGCCATGGCCTTTTGCAATCAGCATTTGGGGATTTACTCCTTTTTTGACCAGGTATTTTTTGATTACTACAGCCCGCGCCATAGATATTCTTTTGTTCACCTTAGAGGTGCCGGTAATATCAGCATACCCATCTATATACAATCCAAGGTCAGGATTATTAATAAGAACCAAGGCCACTTTATCAAGAGCAGCATAGGAAGTTTTCGCGATAGTGTATTTGCCGGTTTGGAACTGAATGGTACTTACAGGTAAGATTATTCGTTTCTCAGGAGTTAATGCCACAACCGGACATCCATGATTTTCTGCCGGGCCTGCCTCATGCGGGCAGCGGTCGTCCTTGTCAGGTATTCCATCGCCATCTGAATCAGGGCAACCACGGAACAAGGTAAGCCCTGCCTCGTTCGGGCAGTCATCTTCATTATCAGGAATTCCATCACCATCGGTATCGGGGCAGCCATGGAATTGTACAAGGCCGCGTTGGTTTGGACAGGCATCTTCTTTGTCAGGTATGCCATCGCCGTCAGAATCCGGGCAACCATGGAATTGTGCAAGTCCGGCCTGGGTAGGACAGTCGTCTAAATTATCCGGAATGCCATCTCCATCGGTATCCGGGCAGCCATGGTATTTTGCTATACCCCGGACTGTTACACACGAATCAACCGCGTCAGGAATTCCGTCCCAATCCTGGTCTGGCAGATAAGTATTTCTGTACAGCCGCATACTGAACCCTAAACTGAAAATTGTATGCTTGTTGTACCCTATGTCGCCAAAAAGGCTGAATTTGTCTGATACATAGTAGCGAGTTCCGGCTTTCAGATAGGGAGTAACCGAATGATCAATTTTGGTCACCAGGCTGTCACCCTGCGGATACGCACTGTAACGAATGTTGTTGATAGCGATCCCTACCCCGATAAAAGGATCAAAGTGTTTTACCGGCAGCAAGTGGCGGAAATGGTAATACCCGATAAATCCGCCACTCAGTATCCTGGTATTATTTGTGCGGTAACGGACGGATTGGTCGTAAGCTTGCTGAAAGTTGTAAGTAAATGCATCATAACCAAAGCTGCCTGCGACACTTATATGCCTGCTAACACAATATTCGAGGAGTGCTGTCACAGGTGCAAAGCCGGAAGTGTTGCTTTTTACAAACGGCGGCGGCAGTGTATAATTATTCTGGTAGTAGTCTATGAATCCAATGGCAAGTGTTGCGGTAACAAGCTGGGGCTCGTAGGTTGCATGTTTTACCGGGATATTGTTGATCTCCGGGTTGAGCTGGCATAAGGCGTTGGCAGATACCAAGGTAAAAAGGACGCTAAGAATTAACTTCATAGAGTTGGATGTAAGTTTGAATAAGAAAAAGAACATCGCAGGGGATGTGGCAGTGACCCCTGCCCTGGCAAAAAGGCCTGCAGATCACTACTGATCCAAACCCACAAATGGAGGTCAGCGATAAACATTAATGTACTCTCAGAGGAAAAGTTGACTATATCTGTTGAAGTATAACAACTTAACGTTAAACTCTAAAGAATAGTATTTTGCTTTAGAAATTACAGGAGAACAGATGACTACAGAAGAGGAAGACACATGAGATTTGGCTTAAAACGAAACGTCCCCCCGCAATCTGCGGGAGGACGCTTAATATTTTTCAGGATTGGAGATTATCACTCGTCATCATCCCTGTTTCTTTCTTTTTTCCTTGGCTTTGGAGCTGCGTCATCTTCGTCTTCCATTTTGTCAGCTTTACGGCGGTGAACTTCGTCACCTGGCTCGTGATGGCTGTGCATTTTATGACCGCAATTGAAGTTCTTGCTGATACCAACGTTCACTTGCTGACCAAAGTTGAAAGTAAATGTGTTAGTGCTGTAAGTAGCTCCGTCATATTTATCAGTACCATAGCTAAGGCCACCAATAGAGAAGTTAAGGCAAAGGCCACGGCCTACGTTAATACCTAAAGCAGGGTAAAGACCTACGTAAACACCACTGTGCTTATTGTAAGCAGGATCGCCTTCATGAGTAGTATATCCGCCTCTGTATTGGAAATCTAACTGTGAATACCAGAAGAAAGTTTCGCTTTTGCCGATATAATGTGAGTAACGCGCGAATGGACCAACACCATAACTATTGATAGTTGTTCTGTGACCTGCACTGTCTTTAACAGCACTCTGCCCCCACATAATTGCCATACCTAAAGTCCAGTTGTGGTTAAACTGATAACCAACTCCAGGAGATGCATCCCAATTAGTAGTTTTAATGAGGTTAGCCTGCCTGGTTGTAGTAAACGATAAGTCACCATATAACAAAATACTATGTGGTTCCTGAGCGTTTGCTGTTGCTATAGTTCCTGCAGTTAATAAAGCGAGGATCAGTTTTTTCATACAGAGTGTGTTTTATTTAGACAGCAAATATAATAGGGATTTTGAAAAAACAATAGCTTTCACGAATTATTTTTAAAATATCCGGCAGAGTAAAAAAAATGAAAAGTGCTGTAAAGTCATTCCGGGGGTAAATCCGTTTGCGTTTACGGATGTAAATAAAGAGGTATTATTCAACCATTCAAACCTTTTAGAATAAGGCCTGAATGATGAGTAACAAAGTGCCAGGATACTTTGCAGGTAGGGATCCCGGAGATTTTGACCTTTCAAGTTATGAAAGCACAAAAGGCAGGAGGCTCTATATTTCAAATCACTTGAACCAGGAACTATACATGAGATAATTATTAGCTATACGTTCTACTTCTCCTCTTAATAATTCAGGGCTTATTTCTTTAACTTTTTTGGCTGGTACCCCAGCAAAAATGCTACCGGGGGGCACTTCAGTACCTTCCAGAACCACAGCTCCGGCCGCTATAATACTGTTTTCACCTATTTTAACATTGTCCATAATGATAGCTCCCATACCTATCAAAACGTTATCAGCAACTGTGCAACCGTGCACTATAGCGTTGTGCCCGACTGATACATTATTCCCGATAACAGTCTTGGTTTTCAGGTAGGTGCAATGAATACAGGCGCCATCCTGTATATTTACTTTATCACCCATGCGAATACTGTTCACATCGCCACGTATCACCGCATTGAACCAAATACTGCAGTCATTGCCCATAACCACATCGCCAACAATCGTGGCGTTTGGCGCAATAAAACAACTTTCAGGGATTTGTGGCGCTATTCCTTTCACTGGCAAAATCACCGGCATAAGTTAAATGGTTGATAAGTTGATAAGTTGATAAGTTGATAAGTTGATAGGTTGATAGGTTAATAGGTTAATAGGTTGATAGGTTGATAGGTTGATAGGTTGATAGGTTGATAGGTTGATAGGTTAAAGAAACTGTTCGGAATTATGTGCAAAAGTAGGAAGAATGAAATGAGGGAGTCAGGAAATTTCTTTTTAATTTTGGTTATAAATACTAACATGCAAGGCTATTTAGATCTGCTAAAGCACATAATGGATACCGGAGTTAAAAAAAATGACCGCACCGGTACCGGTACTACCAGTTGTTTTGGATACCAAATGCGATTTGACCTGCAAAAAGGCTTCCCCCTTGTAACTACTAAAAAGCTGCATGTTAAATCCATTATTTATGAATTGCTTTGGTTCCTGAAGGGGGATACCAATATCGGTTATCTGAAAGAACGGGGTGTAAGAATATGGGATGAATGGGCTGATGCCAATGGCGACCTGGGACCTATATATGGCCACCAATGGCGGAGCTGGACCGGAGCGGACGGCAAGACCTATGACCAGGTAAAAGATGTACTGCACCAGATAAAGACGAACCCCGACAGCCGCCGAATGATAATAAACGCATGGAACGTGGCGGACTTGCCTAAAATGAAGCTGAGTCCATGCCATGCTTTATTTCAGTTTTATGTGGCGGAAGGAAAGCTTTCGTGCCAATTGTACCAACGCAGTGCGGATGTATTCCTTGGGGTGCCCTTTAACATAGCTTCCTATGCATTATTAACCATGATGATAGCACAGGTAACAGGTCTGGAAGCAGGTGAATTTGTGCATACTTTCGGTGATGTGCACCTGTACAATAACCACCTGGAGCAGGCAAGGTTGCAACTTAGCCGTGCCCCTTACCCTTTGCCAACCCTGAAAATTAATCCGGGAGTGAAGGATCTTTTTGACTTTGTTTATGAAGATTTTACGCTGGAAAATTACCAGCATCATCCTGCCATAAGCGCACCGGTTGCAGTATAAGTTAAAATGGAAAGGATATAAATCGCGAAGCATAGACAGGTGTAAAAAAGGTTCACGCCAAGGCGCTATTTGTTCTGACTATACAGTATAGTGTTTTTAAGCTCGCAAAACCCATATTTCATCAAAATAGCGATTCACCTTGTTGGCGGTATAAAAATAGCGGTATAGGTGCAACGTTCCTAAGTTAGCAGGCAAGGCTAAATAGCAGAAGAAATTTATTGTGTTCCTCCTTTTATAATTGACTAATTTTGTCTGCAAGCTGTTGTACTAAAGGCACAAAAAATATGATACTTTCATTTATAGTTGCGGTATCTGATAATAATGCGATAGGCATTAATAATACATTGCCCTGGTATTTACCTGAAGACCTGAAATTCTTTAAGCGGACAACAATGGGAAAGCCAGTAATAATGGGACGAAAAACTTTTCAGTCGCTGGGGCAGGCATTACCGGGGAGATTGAATATAGTATTGTCGGGAGACCGGCATCTTGCTTTACCGGAAGGGGTTTTACTGATAGACAATATAAATGCCGCTATCGAAAGATTACAAAATGAAAATACGGAAGAAGGTTTTATAATAGGTGGTGGGAAGGTGTTTGAAACAACCATGTCACTGGTGGACAGGATGTATATTACAAGGGTGCATGCTACTATAGCGGATGCCGATGCTTTTTTCCCTGATATAGACCATACACACTGGAAACTGGTATGGGAAGAGAAACATCAAGCTGACGACAGGCATAAATATGACTATACTTTTCAGAGGTATGAACGGGTGGAAATGTAGGCCTCTCCCATCCTCTCCAAAGGAGAGGTGAAATTTCGTATGCGCGAGATACAACGCATTATTTACCTCAAAGCAATGACAATACACGCTTTTATTGAGTACCTGAAATACAGATGGAAAGCAATGGGACGGCATGGCACTCATTCTCCGTTTGTGTATGACCTGATAGAACATGTGCTGATGGATAAAAGCGTTTTGCCTAAGGAATTTATCGTTGACATTCCGGAATCGGGGCTGAAATATGAAAACCTGGTGAGCCGTATCTGTGCTTATTACAAGTATACTGCCAAATTGTTTGTGCCTTCGGATAACAATGAAAATGTTCAGGCGGAGATTATAGTGGTGAATGGGGTTAAGGCGAAGGATTGGGCAAAACTGCTTAATAAGTATGCCCATCTTATGAAGAATAACAGTGCTTTTATAGTAACGGATATTCATAAGTCATTGGCGCAATCCGGTGAGTGGAAAAAGCTATGTGCACATGAGCGGGTGCAGATGAGTATTGATGTGTTTGGGCTGGGGTTGCTGTTTTTTAAAGAAGAGTTTAAGGTAAAACAGCATTTTGTTTTGAAGTATTAACTTCAGAAAAATATCCCCCTGCCCCTCCCAATGGAAAATCCTACCTATACCCACATCTTTCTTATAATAATTTTTGAGTCATTTTCCATCGAGAACTGGGTAGCCCCGATGGGGCAATGTCATTGACTTAAGCGATTTCGGTATTTTCCTACACCACATTCAACACCTTCGGAGTTGGCCCGTATTTTTGGTTTACCGTGGGTTGCACCTACGGTTATTCACATTTAACCCCTTCGGGGTAATTTCATTGACCGAAGCCTTATCCGCACATCCGATACCATGGGAAACCCTTTCAGGGTTGACCCGTATATTGTTTTTCCGCCGGTTTCACCGACGGCTATTCACATTGAAGCCCGCCGGGCTTCCTTAAGTTAATGACATTGGGGTTTCACCCGCGGCTATTCACGGGAAAGCCCTCCGGGCTTAAGTCAATGATATTGCCCCTTAGAGGTATCCAATCACTTTTCACGATTTTTTCAGCAGGCCTTACTTAGGAACGATGACAAAATAACTTCCACCATCTTACTCGTTCTTTTCCATTTTTACATCGTTGTAATCCCGATAGCTATCGGGATTAAATATATTGATATTCGCAGATTTTACGCTTAGCAAAAAAAGAAAAATAACTTCGCAATATGGTGGAAGTTATT
>CAIMDZ010000038.1 GCA_903839875.1 uncultured Bacteroidota bacterium | reverse complement strand
TGTTAATGGACTCTTGTTGTGCCGGCCTATCGGCAGACAAGCAGGGCGGACACGTGGGTACCTCCCCTACATCATTGTCGCATTTTTCTATTTTTTTGCACACCTTGACCAGAAAAATGCGTTTTACTCAGAATTGAAAATAATTTATATATATTCATAATATAATTGTGGTTTTTAGAATTATTATTTCGAACCAGCAAAGGTAATAAATATATTTTAAATAACAAAATATAATATACATGATAGTGCAGTTTTTGGAGTATGACAGAATGTTTTTTTGGTGGTAAGTTGTTTATGGGGCAATTGTTTATGTATTATGAAGTAGGGGAAAAACTGAAGTGATTGGGTCGGAGGCAATAGTTATTTGAATTATGTGAGTGGTGCTGCGCGAGGATTGTCTGAACCTGGATTTATTGGATTAGAAGATTATAGGATGCGCGAGTATGCTGCGTGTCATTGTTGTTGGGGAACACCAACAACGGCGAAACCGGCTGCTGCTATTGATGGCACTTCGACTTCGGTACGTTGAATGCCGTCGCAGACGGGGTTTTATCTACCGTTCCGGATGCGCTATCGCTAACATCCGGGAACAACGGCATCCGGGAACAACGGATGATGGCACTTCGACTTCGGTACGTTGAATGCCGTCGCAGACGGGGTTTTATCTACCGTTCCGGATGCGCTATCGCTAACATCCGGGAACAACGGTGATGGCACTTCGACTTCGGTACGTTGAATGCCGTCGCAGACGGGGTTTTATCTGCCGTTCCGGATGCGCTATCGCTAACATCCGGGAACAACGGGAATATTTGAAATGCACTCTCTTTTACCGCTCAATCCTGTCGGCAATGGCTTTATTAAAAACGGCGGGTTCTTCTTCGAGGGGCTCGTGGCCGGAGTTTTCGAACCAGATGAGTTCTTTTTGGGGGGCTTTGAGTTTGTTTACAAATTCTTCGGTCACCTGCGGGGGCAGGGTGTGGTCGTGGCGGCCTACGAAGAAATAGGCGGGCACTTCCAGTTTTGTGATGCGGCTGAGGTTGGTTTCAAATATAGCATCGCCCAGGCTGGACCAGGAGAAGGTAAAGGCCTTCATCCAGTTGTAATTCTTGTAATCATCGAACTGCGATTCGGCTATTTTTATCCGTGCTTCGGCTTCGGGGCTGTAAATGGCGCCACCATAATGGGCGAGCATTTCGTATTTCTTCAGGAAACACTCCATGGGGTTTTTGCATAGAGCGGGGTCTTTTTGTTCCAGTTGGGCCACCCTGGCCAGCATGGCTTTGTCGCCCGCCAGGGTGGCCTGTTGTTTCAGCCATTCGCACGAAAGGTCTATGCTGCGGTTCATATCAATGACCTGCGAGATGCCGAAGTATGCTATGTAATCTTCGGGGTATTGATTTACCAGCTCCAGCCCAATGATGCTGCCCCATGAGAAGCCTGCGAGGTATATCTTGTTTTTGTGAAACCTGTTTTTGAGCACCCTGGTCAGCTCGTGCGCATCCTTTATCAGTCGCTCCAGTGTCAGGTATTTTGGCGAGGGGTTGAGCAGGGCTGATTTGCCGCAGCCCGCCTGGTCCCAGCTTACGAGGGTGACGGTGCTGGTGAGGTCGGCATTGAAGTAGCGCAGATAGGGTGTCTGCGGCCAGCCGGGTCCGCCATGCAGGAAGAGCAGCACGGGGTTGTCGGGCGATGTACCGGTCATTTCGACATACTGCTGCTCGCCGTTCAGGTTGACGTAGGTCTGTTCATTGATAGGTAGCTTCCTTGCTGACTGGGATTGGGCAGCCGTGTTTAGTGCAGTGAACAGAATGATCAGTATGTAGTGAAAATGTTGTTTCATTTTAGTGGCATCGGTAGTTTTCTGATTTGGCCAGTGAAGCCGGGAATATTGAATATAAAAGTAAGCATTTGATGTGGGATTTTGTGCGGTGGGGTGCAGGGCGCGAGTTGCCATGCGCGAGGATTGTCTGAAGCAGGATTTATTGGATTAGAAGATTATAGGAAGCGCGAGTATGCTGCGCGAGTGGGCCTCACCCCAGCCCTCTCCGAAGGAGAGGGAGGTGTTGCGTAGGCGCGCGTGTCCGGCGTGAGGTTGGGCCTCACCCCGGCCCTTCCTGAAGGAGATGGAAGTGTTGCGTAGGCGCGAGTGTCCGGTGTGAGGTTGGGCCTCACCCCGGCCCTTCCTGAAGGAGATGGAGGTGTTGCGTAGGCGCGAGTGCCTTGTAGGAGTTCCCGGTGTGATGTTGTTGGTGGAGACAACATCAAGGGCGGAAACTAATATAATTTATATATTTAATGAAACACCTGTCTGACACCCTTTGAGGTGTGCTGACAGGGTTTCTATGTGATTTTCATTATCGGACCAGTCAATATTAAATAATCATGAATTTTTCATTATCTCTCCTTTTTTACCCTTCCTAAATATATTGGAAGTAATTTTGCCGCGGCTAATATTGTCCCCAGGAAATAAATTTGTGACTTCGACGCTATGATCAAACTAAGAATAAGTGCTCAGCGGTCATGGTTCGTAGTTCGACAAGCTCACTATGACAGTTCACCATGACAAGTATCTATTTTGCTTCATCGGTTCAATTCACAGTTTTACCTCCTGATGACCCTCGCGAACTTTCTACTAACGACTTTAGACTAAAATGATCAAAACAACAAAACAAACAATAATCCGCGATATAAGTTGGCTGGCGTTTAATGCCAGGGTACTGCAGGAAGCTAATGATGCCACCAACCATGTTCATGACCGGCTCAGGTTCCTGGGTATTTTCTCCAATAACCTGGATGAGTTTTTCAGGGTACGGGTAGCAGCGCTCAACAGGATGCTGATACTGGGTAAGAGCGCCAAGATGCACCTGGAGGCTAACCCGGAAAAGATACTGAAGAAAATACAACAGACGGTTATTACCCACCAGGAGGAGTTTGACCTGACCTTTGCAGACATCATTGAAGAACTGAAAAGGAAGAATGTATTTATAAAGAATGAGAAGCAGCTTTCGAAAAAACAAAAGGAATATGTTTCAAGGGTTTTTGAAGAGAAGGTAAGGACGCAGATCATTCCGCTGATGATCGAGACCATACCCAATATTCCGCTGCTGCGCGATAAGTCTATTTACCTGGCGTGTGTATTGGGCAGCACCAAGGCATCTATGGTGCAGCGGTATGCACTCATCGAGATTCCTACCAAGGTATTGCCCCGGTTCCTGATTATGCCCTCTGAAGAAGGGCAGACGGACATCATACTACTGGAGGATATTATCAGGCTGAACCTTCCCGGACTGTTTGCGCCGTTCGGGTTCGACAGGTTTATGGGGCATATCATCAAGGTAACCAGGGATGCGGAACTGGATATAGATAATGATGTAAATACCAATCTTATTACAGAATTAGAAAAGGGGTTAAAGAACCGTAAGCATGGGCGCGCCACACGTTTTATTTACGACCGGAATATTGACCCGTTGTTTCTGAATTACCTTACCAAAAGGCTGGGCCTCACCAAGAAGGATAACCTGATACCTGGCGGCAGGATACACAATTTTAAGGATTTTATTGATTTCCCGGTTTCCATTTTCAGTGATATAAAGCCAAGGCCAAAGCCATTTATACACCCCCTGCTGAAACAACCCTGCCGTATAATGGATGTGCTGGAGAAGCAGGATGTGATGCTGCACCTGCCCTACCATTCATTTGATTCTGTGATTGACCTGCTGCGGGAGGCGGCTATTGATCCTTTCGTTACCAATATCCGCATCACCTGCTACCGGCTTGCGAAAAACTCAAAGATCATCAATGCGCTCATCAATGCGGTGCGTAACGGCAAGCTGGTTACCGTGGTGCTGGAACTGCGCGCGCGTTTTGATGAAGAGGCGAACCTGAGATGGAAAGTCCAACTGGAAGAAGAGGGTGTGAAAGTGGTTCTGGGCATTCATGATATGAAAGTGCACGCCAAAGTGTGCGTGATAAAGAAGCGCGAGTTTAACCGTACCAAGCAGTATGGATTTGTATCAACAGGCAACCTGAATGAAAATACAGCGACCTATTATGGCGACCATACCCTGCTCACAACCGACAGGCGCATAATTGCTGATATCAACAGGATATTCGATTACCTGGAGAACCCTATTAAAAAAGTAACAAACCTCAAGATATGCAAAACCCTGCCGGTCTCGCCACTCAATATGAGAAAGGTTATGATGGATAATCTGAATAAGGAAATAAGGATCGCTAAAAAGAAAAAGCCGGCATCCGTCATCATTAAGCTCAACAGCCTTGTGGATTATGTGCTTATCGAAAAGCTATATGCCGCCGCAAAGGCCGGGGTGGATATAAAAATGGTGATCAGAGGCATTTGCTGTGCCTATACCCAGCAGAAGTCTTTTAAAGGGCATATATCGGCAATAAGCATCATTGACGAATACCTGGAGCATGCACGTGTGGTAGTATTCGGTAACGGCAAAACACCAAAGGTATTTATATCCTCCGCCGACTGGATGGTGCGCAATCTTGACCACCGTGTCGAAGCTGCTTGTCCGATATATGATAAGGGTATTCAGCAGGAATTAACAGACATATTAAACATTCAGCTTGCTGAAAATGTGAAAGGTCGTATATTGGATAATGAGCAGAGCAATATTTATGTGGTAAAGGAGGAAAACAAGCCCGAAGTGCGCTCGCAGGAGGCTATTTATAAATATCTTAAAACTAAAAGTTACACCAAGTGATTCTGGCAGCAATAGATATTGGTTCCAATGCGGCGCGGTTGCTGATCAGCGAGGCCTCGGTATACAAAGATGGTAATGTTGATTTCACCAAGCTTACCCTGCTGCGCGTTCCCCTGCGCCTTGGTTTCGATGTGTTTGACAACGGCGCGGTGTCGGATGAAAAGAAGAAAAAGCTGAAGGAAACCGTACAGGCATACAAGCTTTTAATGAATATTTACAATGTGGAGGCCTATAAAGCATGCGCTACATCGGCTATGCGCGATGCGGCGAATGCCACTAAGATTCTTGAAGAAATATATGCAGAAACCGGTCTGAAAATTAATGTCATCACGGGCCAGGAAGAAGCCAATATTATTTATGAAACGCACATTGCCGAGAAGCTAAGTGATAACAAATCTTACCTGTATATAGACGTTGGCGGCGGCAGCACAGAGATAACACTTTATGCACAAAAGCATACCATTTTCAAGGAGTCATTTAATATAGGCACCATACGCATGCTGCACAACAAGGTCACCGATGAGCAATGGGAGCATATGAAGTGGTATGTAAAATCCTATGTGCGCGATTACCAGCCACTGGAGGCCATTGGTACAGGCGGCAACATCAATAAGATATTCTCGATGTCGAAACGCAAGGAGGGCAAGCCGCTAACGCTGGACCTGCTGAAGGACTACTACAAAGAGCTCAGTTATACCCCCATGGAAGAGCGCAAACACCTCTACCAGTTCCGCGATGACCGTGCAGATGTGATCGTGCCTGCGTTGCAGGTGTATATCTCCATTATGCGCTGGGCGCTGGCCGATGAGATCTATGTGCCCAAGATAGGGCTGGCTGACGGGCTGATCAAGATGCTGTATAATGAGCTGAATCCAGTGAAGGCGGGGTAGGGAATGTGTGCTTTGGGAGGCGATTTTATTTTTGCACCGTATCTCCTGTTGATTCATCAGGTAGTTGACTCTGGCAATGGAGCGGTGTTGCGCTCATCCAATAATAGTGCAGGGGTAGCCACCTATGGGGCATAACCCTCATTATGCATGCAATTTACTACTAACAGGCAGCCCCTCTGGGGCATAACTTAACGGGAAAATATTTATGTCCTAACGGTAGCCCATGATGGATGAGGATTTACCAATGCACCAGCTTTATGCTATCAGCTTTATTATCGCCGACAATTAAATAATAAGATCCGGCAGGTAATTTTTCGCCGGGGATAACCGTGATATCATTGTTGCTCTTGCCTTGCCAGATGATCCTGCCACTGATATCAGTGAGCGTTAAGTTTATATCACTGGCAAGATTCGATATGTTCCATTGGTTTTTAGTTGGGTTGGGAAATACTTTTATATTGCAGGGTAAGAGATTACCGATGCCCACATACCTCAGGGTAGTGTCATGTGTAAATGCTCCGTTAGTTCTGCAAAGCGTCCAGTAATCCGGGTTCAGGTAAACGGTGGACATGGTTGGCACCCAGTCGAAAGTGAATATCTGTGTGTCGAGACTGTTATACACTTTTACAATGGTATCGGCTGTTGTGCTGTGTAACTGTAGTTCCAGCATGGTACTGAAATGAGGGGTGGTAGCGGGGCATGAGGCGCTCTGAACCAGTTTTAACGTTACGGTTGTGCCTACCTGATCCCAGGAGATCTTATACTTTGGATAACCCTTGCCATAGATCCACTGGTTGAAGAAGGTATCGAGGTTCATGCCATATATGCTTTCAGCAATGGCTTTAAGGCTGTCGTTGCTTGCGTTGCCGTATGCATAGTTTTGCTGGTAGGTTTGAATCACCTGGAAGAACATGGAATCCGCAGGCGCAATGTACCGGAGCATATTCACTACTGCCATGCCTTTATAGTACACGTTGGGTTGAAAAAATAAAGTATTAGGCCCAGTGGTATCAGTAACATAAACTTCGCCGCATGTCTGGCCCATAGCGCTGTTATAATAATTCTGCCTGAGCGCTTTTGACGCGGCAGGCCCCCAGAAATGATCGAGGAAAAGGTTTTCTCCGAAAGTGGCGAACCCTTCACTGATCCATACATCACCCCATCTCATATAAGTAACATTATCGCCAAACCATTGGTGGGTAAGTTCATGAGCAATGGTGCGAGTGTCGGTAACACCAATGGTGGTCATGGTTTGGTTTTCCATGCCTCCCGGCAGAGTTGTAAAGCACATACCATACTTTTCATGCCAGAACGGATACCTCCCATACAGCGTTGAAAAGTAATCAATTATCTGCACCACACTGTCGAAGTTGGCTTTATAGAGCGGGTTAAAGGTTGTGGTATCCATCAGGAAATTTTGTACCAACATTGAATCAGTACTTCCGGTAAAATGTACATATGATTTGTATTCCGAAAACCGGGCTATGGCAATTGAAATGAGGTAGTAGGTAATCGGGTAGTGTGTTTGCCAGTGGTATTTCCAGAAACCCGGAGTGGTGGTAGTATCCACATTTAACAGCAAACCATTGCTGCCATCCACTACACCCCTTGGCACTGTAATAAACATGTCCACGGAATCTATTTTGTCGCTGCAGGATTGTTTTGCAGGCCACCAGTCTTTAGCCACCCAAGGGTCAGTAACGGTATAAACCATATGCGTTCCATAGTAAGAAACGGCATGGGTTATTCCATTGAAAAAGCCACTGCCTGCGGGTGGGGTGCCATGGTAGAAGATTTGAGCTGTAAAAAAAGTGCCCGTTGTCATTGCGGTAGAAAGTGCTATAGTCCTTTTAAAACCAACCCGTGCAACCGGGTATAGGGTACCATTTATTTTGGCAGAATCTATGGTGATCACTGAGTCCAGTTCAAAAATGTAGTTGGTCATAGATGCGGCCACCACCTGTGCAGTCGTTGACACATCTCCTTTTACATAGGTAGAGGTATCGGTTAAGCTAAGATTGAACCTAAGGTGTTTAATATCATAATCTCCTTCCGCAGGATCAGATAGGGTAGTCTTCGCCCCTTTTTTGGGAGAACCCGGGTTATACTTATGCCCGTAAAGGCTGGCACCGGCTAAAAACAGGAAACAAAAAATTAGTATTGATGCGTATTTCATAAATTATAGTATATTTATTATACTCAACTGGTTTGTATTTACTTACCCAACCATGATTAGGTCAACTAGTGTCTGTTAAATAATGAAACCCGGGTTAAAATAAATTATTAGCCTGGATACTCAATAAATCAGGTTCTAAAATTAAACAATATTATTAACAACAAAATTTTTCAGGATGAACAAAAAATACGCACTCTTTACCGTGGCAATAATTTTAAGTTCCATACAGGCAATGGCGCAGCCTGTTGGGTTTATTCCTAAGGGAATCGGGGGTGGCGGTGCATTATTCATGCCCAGGATCAATCCGGGCAATGATAATGAATATTATGTGGCATGCGATATGAGCGAGCTATTCCATTCTACCGACTATGGTAACACCTATACCCAATTGCCATTTTCCGCTTTGCAAACTATGGATGTCTCCACCTGGGAGTTTACCAACATTCCGAATACCGCTTATAGCTATTATAATGATGGCAATAACGGCTACCCGGTAAAAACGACAGATGGCGGTACTACCTGGACTATGTTGCCTGGTTTTAATTCATCACTGGGTGAAGTATATGCCATGAAGGCAAATTACAACAATCCAAGCCAGGTATTACTCAATTATTATGGTTCTATAGTATTGTCAAATGACGGTGGAAATACGTTTCCTGTTACTGTTGCCACTACAGCAGGCGGGCAGGGCGCGATTATGGGCGGCGTATTTTTCGATGGCGCAAATATATATGTAGGTACCAACCTTGGCGTGTATTATTCAACCACCAGCGGAGCCTCATTTTCACTGATGACCACAACGGGCATTACCGCAGGGGAGGTTATCTGGCAATTTGCGGGGGCTAAAGCAGGCGGAACTACCCGGTTCTGTTGCATTTCAGGGCTAAACGCCAATGTTTATAACGGGCTTAAACCCTATAGTTACAGCGGTGTAGTTGCCAATGTTTACACAATGGATTATGCAGGTGGCGGCAGCGGTACCTGGGTGAACAGAACTACCGGCATTACGGTCTCAAACGATTATGTAATGTATGTGGGCATGGCTGAAAATGATATCAACACTATTTACCTTGGCGGGCATGATGCCGCATTGGGCGCTCCTTTGGTATATAAATCCACTACAGGGGGTACCGCATGGAGTAAAGTATTTAATACAACGACAAATGCCAACATTATAACAGGATGGGAAGGTTCAGGCGGCGATAAGAACTGGAGTTGGGGCGAGGCTTGTTTCGGAATGACGGTTGCACCGCTTAATTCCAATAAAGCAATGTTTGGAAGTTTCAGTGATGTGCACCTTACCAGTGACGGAGGTACCACCTGGAAGCAGGCTTATGTAAAGACTACCGACCAGCATCCTGCCGGCGCTAATACCCCGACCGGCAGAAATTATCATTCCATCGGTTTGGAAAATACTACCTGCTGGCAGGTATTATGGAATAGTCCTAATACAATGCTGGCGGCTTTTAGTGATATAGGTGGCATTCGTAGTATAGACAGCGGTAATTCGTGGAGTTATACATGTGCAGGCATGAGCGTGAATTCAGTGTACCGTTATGAGAAAACACCGGGGGGAACCTTATTCGCAGGCACTTCCAACATACATGATATGTATCAAAGTACGCGGCTTAAAGATGCACAACTGGATGCGACAGATGCTTTGGGCAATATATACTTTTCTGTAAATGGCGGCGCAAACTGGAATGTTATGAAGTCATTTGCGCACCCGGTTTTCTGGCTGGCTATTGACCCTAATGACAGCAATATTATGTATGCCAGCATAATTAACCACGCAAGTGCAACCGGTTCTCCGGGTGGTATCTACAGGACCATCAATCTTAATCTGCATGCAGGCAGCGCATTTTTTATTTTACCCACGCCTCCGGGTACTGAAGGACATCCGGCATGTTTAAAAGTGCTGAATGATGGTAAGTTACTGGCTACCTTCTCCGGACGAATTTCCACTGGTACTACATTCACACCCAGTTCTGGTGTATTTCTTTACAACCCAACTACCAATACCTGGGCAGATGTGAGTGACCCCGGCATGAAATACTGGACAAAGGACGTAGTGGTGGACCCTGCTGACCCAACCCAAAATACATGGTATGCCTGCGTATACACCAATTGGGGTTCTACAGGTGCCGGGCAGGGCGGACTTTACAGAACTACTAACCGCGGTACATCATGGACCAAGCTGACTGGAACTACGTTTGCAAGGGTTGAATCTGTCACTTTTGACCCTGTCACTGCAAACCGTGCCTATCTTACTACCGAAACACAGGGACTGTGGATGACCAATAACATGAATGCACCAACCCCAACATGGTCTTTGGTAAGTTCTTACCCCTTCCGCCAGCCTGAAAGGGTTTACTTTAATCCTTTCAATACAGCAGAAATGTGGGTGTCCAGTTTTGGAAATGGTATGAAGGTGGGAAGTAACTCGACTACAGGACTTCCTGTATTCCAAAACAACTCAACGGCCATCAGCGTTTATCCAAATCCGGCGGGGAGTGTTTTGAATGTAGTTTTGCCGGAACATAATGACAGGCAGCCATTATTGATTTATAATGTTGCAGGACAATTGGTTACCAGCATTTTCCCCGGTAATAAAACGGAACTGCAGGTAAATACTGCGACATGGGTTCCGGGAACGTATTTACTTTATTTTGGCAACCAATCTCAAAAATTTATTAAGGAACGATGACAAAATAACTTCCACCATCTTACTCGTTCTTTTCCATTTTTACGTCGTTGCAATCCCGATAGCTATCGGGATAAATAATTCATTATTCGCAGATTTTACGCCTAGTAAAAAAGAAAAATAACTTCGCAATATGGTGGAAGTTATTTTGTCAACGTTCCTAAGGAGTAGATTACAACAGGATTTTAACTATCCATCAGCCTAATAGGTGAGTACTAACAATTCTCATATATTATGCTGATATTCGTCATTCGCCACAGGTAGTAATACAAGTAGTTTTGAGAAAATTTTGCTCAAAATGAAACTGTTGATTTGTCTTGATTATTCATCCTTTACCGACAAGATACTTGAGTTCACAAAATCATTGGTAGCTGCGCTAAAAACTGCAGAGATAACCGTATTGCATATTGTTGATGAGACCTTATTTTTTTCAACGACTGGTTTTGAGGTGCAACTGGGAGAAATGCTGAACAGTGAAAGCAAAGAACTAAAAGAAAAGTGTATTCAATCCTTAGGAAAAGATACAAAGTATATTGAAGAATACGGCATTCCAAAACAGGTGGCAGATGAAATGCTGGAACAACTAGACTATGATCTGTTACTGGTTGGCAGTCATGGAAGGACTGGAATCGGAAGCAGGCTTATGGGTGGCTTTGCCGAGCATGTGATGCGGAATAGTAAGAAACCTGTTTTATTCATCCGTAATTAAGGGGTTATGAACAGTATGGTAAGGTTTATTTGCAGTTTTGTTTTGTTGAGTTCTTTTATTTTAACCTGTGCCGGAGCTAAGGAAATCAGGAGCCGCCATTATAAGTTCCGGATCACTGTGCCCGATGCAATGACAAGGATACCTGACACAGCGGTTACTATAGAAGGTGAATTGTATTACGATACCACTTCCAAGGTTGTGCTGATGATCTCTGAGCGGCAAAGTAATTTCAATACAGTTCAGGATTATATTGATTGCAGCAGAAAGCAGATGGAAAAACAACTTAAATATTTCTATTCAGATACTACCCTTACCTTAATTAACTGCAGCAAATCAGCCTATTATCCCAAACAAGCTACTGTTATTCTTTTCAGAGTCAGTGTGTTGCCATATGGTTTTAATACCTGCCTGGTTTACTTTTTTCATCACCGGAACAAGGACATACAATTTTCTTTTACGTACAAAAAAGAAGACGAAAATGAGGTCTCAAAGTATATTGCGGAGATCATGAGATCACTTAAACTAAAGTAGCAATGATTATTCCTGACCTGCAATTTTAGTGGTTAGCATACACATTTAACAAAAGGAGTGTAATTTCGGCGCCATGCAGCATTGGGAAGTCCTTATTTTCTTTTTGGGTATAGCGTTTGTTTATGCGTCTGTGGGGTTTGGAGGCGGGTCAAGTTACCTGGCCATCCTGACATTATATTCTTTCTTGTTCCAGGATTTCCATGAAATGAAATTGATCGCTCTGATCTGTAACATAATTGTAGTAACCGGAGGCACCATCATTTTTATCCGTAATAAGCAGGTAGATTGGAAGAAAGTACTGCCTTTGGTTTTGATCAGTGTACCATTGGCATTCCTGGGGGCGATAATCAAATTAGACAAGGATACTTTTTTTGTTGTACTTGGCTGCAGCCTGGTTGTTGCCGCAGTATTGCTGTGGATAAAGACAAGACGTGAAGGCGCAGAACTAAGTACAGAATATAAAGGTCATTTCCTCAAGGAAGCTATACTGGGAGGGGCTATAGGTTTTTTGTCAGGAATGGTAGGGATAGGAGGAGGCATTTTTCTTGCTCCCATACTTAACCTTATGAAATGGGATACGCCAAAAAAAATTGCTGCGACCGCAAGCCTGTTCATACTGGTAAATTCGATTTCCGGAATTGCAGGGCAGTTATCAGCAGAGCCGATAGATTACATTAATTATGTCCGGGTAGGTTTCTTATGCCTGGCAGTACTTATTGGTGGCATGGCAGGCTCTCTTCTCGGGTCGGTAAAGTTCAACCAGGTCATTATCCGCCGCCTGACTGCAGTACTGGTATTTGCTGCCGGTATAGAAGTTTTAGTGAAACATTTGAATAGTTTAATGGACTGAACATGACGATAAATATTTTAGCCTTTGGGATCGCGAAAGAAATATTGGGAGGAGCAGTGGCCGGTGTAAATGTGGCTGAAGGGGTTGCAGTTGAAGATCTGAAAGGGAAACTTGAGCAGCAATTTCCGCGTTTAAGAGAACTGAAGTCTTTTATGATTGCGGTGAATGGAGCGTATGCGAAGCCAGGGCAGATGATCAGCAGCAATGATGAGGTGGCGATTATACCGCCGGTAAGCGGTGGATAGATTATTCAAGGCAAAAGTTAAAAGTGAAAATCTAAAAGTGTTCCCCTGATTGAAAACCATTTTTTAATAGCAATGCTCGAAATAAAAATATTCTCAGAACCATTAAATATTCAATCCTGTATAGATTGGGTGATGACCGATGAGAGCGGAGGGATAGATGTGTTTATTGGGACGGTACGTAATGCAACGAAGGGAAAGAAGGTAGTGCGGCTTGAGTTTGAGGCGTATGAAACAATGGCTGTGAATGAAATGCGCAGGATTGCAGAAGACATTGTGACTAAATGGCCTGTGCACAAAATACTAATTCATCACAGAACCGGGCTACTAAAAGTGGGCGAAGTACCCGTGGTGATCGCTGTGTCGGCAGCTCACCGCAATGCTGCATTTGATGCATGCAGGTATGCGATAGATACGATTAAGCAGACAGTGCCTATCTGGAAGAAAGAAGTGTTTGAAGATGGGGAGGAGTGGGTAACCCCCAACCCCTAAAGTTATGTCGGTTCCAGGATATTTAGCAGTTGATCTTTTTTGGAGGTTTACCGTGATTTATCAGTCACATGCTGATAAATTATCTCTTTCACCTTTTCCGCATCTTCGGGGGTATTGGCATTCATCAGTGCATCGTGGTTTGGAGGGATGAGTATTTTTACTTTTTCTTCGTTTCTTATCAGCGCTTTCCTGGGGCAGGTATAGCCGTCGGAAATATGGGATTGTAAAATTTCATAGCTGGACGGTTCCCATATAGTGATTAATGGTTCAGGCAGGCTATCGAACGGGCTCTTGAATGTTGTTGCTATCCCGTTAGTGTTGCGGTTTTGGATCAGAAAGTTGAGCGTTTGGTCGTCGAGTAAAGGCAGGTCGCAGGCAATGACTAGCCAGGCTACGTCGGGCTTTGCTTTAAATGCGGATAGTATAGCTACAAGCGGCCCTGCTCCGGAGTAGGTGTCAGGTAGCGTTTTATAATTAGTATCTATTTCATTTTGCTGTTCAGGTTTGCAGGAAATGAATACTTCTTTGCAATAACCTTTAAGCAGGTCTGCCATGTAGTAGCGCTGCTCTTTGCCATGCCACTTTATGGTGCTTTTATCATAACCCATGCGCAAGCTTTTGCCACCGGCTAAAACAAGTCCGAATAAGGGTGGTATACGATTATCCTCTTTTGAAATCACGTTTGCCTCCTGTTTTTTCCATCAGTTTTGTTTCCCTGATCACTATATCGTGGCTGAGTGCTTTGCACATATCGTAAACTGTAAGCGCCGCGATACTTGCGCCTACAAGCGCTTCCAGTTCAATTCCGGTTTTGGCAGTGATGCTGGAGGTGCAGTCTATAACCACTTCATTCTGCTCGTTGATGTGGATGTCTATTTTGCAATTATCCAATCCCAGGGGATGACAGAGCGGTATCAGTTCCCCGGTTTTCTTCGCAGCCATGATGCCGGCGATGATGGCTGTTTGAAAAACGGGGCCTTTTTTACTTTGAAAATCGGTGCCGGTAAAGTGGGCCATCACTTCAGCGGGCATCGAAACTATGCTCCTTGCGGTAGCAGTACGTAGTGTCACCGCTTTTTCGCTGACATCAACCATCGCAGGTTGGCCTTTTTCATTTATGTGGTTGAGGTTGTTCATTGGTAGAATTAATGATTGATTATCCATTCACATAATGCTGTCAGTTGGTCGTCATTAGTAAGATTTGCAGCATTATTCAGCACTCCGGATTGTAGTTCCTTAAACATTTCATTCGCCATACTTTTTTCAATTGCAGCCCCTACAAAAAAAGTTTTTGGGTTTAATTGAATGCTGCTGAAGCTATTTCTTATCCTGATCAGTGCAGACTTAGCGGTTTTCCAATGTTCATCAGCGCCGGCAGGATCAATACCCCCTTTTAATTCTCCTAATGCAATATATTTATCTGGTGAGTGGATGATGGACGAGCTACCTGTTCTTAAATCACTAATTGTTCCATCCAGGATTGTCAAGTCAATATTTTTTTGTACTACGGGAACAGCAATATTCATAACCAACAACCTGTGTTTATTATTCTTGGACCAGTATAAGCCTTTAATTCGTTTTTCTATACCTATATCATCATCTGGTTTTGCAAGCCATGTATTCGAGTCTGAATCTTTCCAATGATAATCAATCCCGCAAAGATTAAAGACAGAAAGCAATGATCTGATAAATTTTCTTTCGCCGAGAGTACCTGCAAGATTTCTTGCTTTCCCGCCAAGTGCATCCCCTTTGGTCAGTAAATAACGATAAATTAGTTCATCAATAAACTTTTTCCCAGTCGGCTCAAGAAATTCTTCTATTAAACCTTTTATAGCCAGGGTTTTGTCTCCTTCGGTCAAGAAATTTAATGATTTTTCAGAAAGGCCGGACGCAGAGAGCAACCCTGTTCTAAGGTTTTCAATTTGTAGAAGGTCTTTCGGAATCTTTGCTTTACTTGCTAATGATTTGAGCGTTTTTGCTTCTTCAATGTATGGGACAGCAATGTAGTTTTTCTCCAAAGCCATTGCAATAAACCCCGATCTTGTTTTTTCTCTTGATGTAACTAAATCATCAGCACTTCTTATAGTATAATTCCCGGTTATTTTTTTTGCCATAAGTAAACACATTTTCTGACTTCTGTTCGTCCGTAATTACCCATTTGCTGACTACTATTGCCTTTCCCTTTAGGCAAAACAAATATTTTATTAATGTCAAACCCAAAATTTTCCGCAAATTCGGATAGTATTAGGTCAACAGGAATTTCTTCCCCACCATAACGCACGTTATCATTTACCATTACACAGTAGCCCCCTCTTTTTATTATTCTTGCCATTTCATAAATAACAAAGCATAATTCCAAAAAATAGTTTTTTACCATTCTTGGGATATTATTATTATTTAGTTTTTCAAGTTTGTTTAAATCATCCAAAATAAAATTAACTTCTGTCATCGCATTGGAATTGTTGTAAACATTAATGACATTATTAAAAGTATCTGATTTGCCAATTGAAGTATAAAAATGATTTAAGTCAACAATTTTCTCCTTATTTTCAACTGTACATGAAAGCATTGATTGGCGTAGGTTACGTACTTCGTCGTGGCCGTATCCCAGATATACAAGTTCTAAGGCGTATGTTCTGGTATAGTCATAACGATTGCAATAGGGTGGAGATGTTATAATAAAATCAAAAAAGTTATCTTCAAATTCAGGTAATTTTTCAAGACAAGAACCAACAATAATATTTACAGGATGCTTAGGGTGGTTATTAGTTTCAAATTGTTCAAATAATGTGCCTGCTTTATTGTGTAAAAGGTCATTTGAAATATGTACAAGCTTGCTTTTAACAGCTTCCTCAAAGCTTAGAATTCTCCCTTTGTCAAACGGTTTTCCTGATAAATCTCTTTTTGAACGATAATCCCAACGTAGATACTGACCATCTTTCCGGGTATAACTAATTTCTTCCAAAACAGTAAAAGCTGCAAAGCGTAAAAGTGTTTGGATATTTTTGTCTTTTACCTTTAGGCAATAACTCAAATATTTGTTTAGTTGTATTTCAGTTTCGTCCGGAAAAGCATCTTTTGTAATTGAAATGTGATTTATGTGATTATCATAGGTATCTATTTCTGCAAGGCTTATCCAAATATTATCTACAATTTTCTTTAGTTTATGAGTATCTACATTATTAATAGCTTCTCTTGTCTGCATTACGAATGCTCCAACAGGTAAAAGTTCAATTCCATAAGCATCCCAACCAATTTCCTGACCGGCAAATAGTGTTGTACCAGCCCCGGCAAATGGATCTAATACCCTTCCAGGTTTAGGAGCATATTCGGTCATGAAATACTTTACAAGTGTTGATGAAAATCCCTCTTTATATTTGAACCAACGATAAAAAGGCTCTTCTTTATTGGCTTGAAAACTGACTACTTTCCGGCTCAAATTATATGCAGTCTCAAACCGGTCTGCATATCGTTCATAAAGTAAATCGCGCTCCGAAGGAAATATTTCAGCTATTTTTACCATAGTCCAAATTTACCATTTTGTTGTTTCAAACAGTCACTTATTAAAATTAATATTCGAGGTAATAATAACCATTTTATTATTTATTCAAATTATTTTCTTAAAAGGCCAAACGAGATATACCTCTCCCTTCATAAAATTACTTTTTCCCATCGGAAGTTCCATAAAAGCATCACTCTCCAAAAGGTTTGCAAAATCACCGGAGCCGTTTCCTTCCAAAGGAGTAGCAACCACTTGTCCAAGTTCATTGACGCCAACTTTAACCTGCATAAAGTATTGCATAGGCGTAGCAAATGTCACATCCTGGTCTAGTACTGCCCACACTTTAGCCTTACCCCGACCCTCTCCAAGGGGAGAGGGAGGTGTTAATGATGCCTTTAACCACGGAATAAAATACCGGTACAGGCACATAAACGTTGAGACCGGATTGCCGGGAAAGGCAAATACCAGAACGCCATTTTTGTGGGTGCCAAACCAAAATGGCTTGCCAGGCCTTTGCTTCACTTTATGAAAATGCTTCTCAACATTTAGTTCTTCGAGCACTTGGGGAACATAATCGAATTTTCCCATGGAGATACCACCGCTCAGTATGAGGACCTCAAATTTATCTAAGCAGTCCTTTATTTTCTCTTTGATTATTTCCGGTTCATCTGGCAAGTGCAGCAGCGTGGCGTTAATACCATATCCCTGCAATGCGGCTTTTACCGTGTGATTGTTAGAATGTCTTATCTGGAAGGGCGTAGGTGTTTCGTTTACTTCCACCAGTTCATTACCTGTTGAAATAATAACAACCCGGGGTAACTTTTTCACCGGTATTTTTTCAACCCCTACCGAAGCTGCCATACTAATCACCGTAGCATCAATAAACTGGTTAGCTGTTGCAACATCGTCACCTTGTTTCTTATCCTTCCCTTTGCAATGAATGTTCTGTCCCTGCCTGATTTTTTCAGTTACAATAGTTGCAATACCGTTTTTAATTTCAACATCTTCATATCTTATAACGGTATCCGTTGAATCAGGTAATGCAGCGCCGGTCATTATTTCTACACATTGATCGTTGGTATCAATTTCAATGGGGTTATCTCCGGCAGCAATAGTAGCTTTTATATTAAATGACCTAGTTCCATTTTCAAAAGCCGTATAATTTATGGCTATGCCATCCATCGTAACCCGGTTGCATGGCGGAAGGTCACGGTCGGCAATTATGTCTTCTGCCATCACTCTGCCTAAGGCCAGTTCGAAATTGACGAATTCTGTTCCGTAATCTCTTGTGTATGCCATTATTATGGCTTCTGCTTCTTGTACTGTGATCATTGACTATTTTTTGTCTGAACTAGGATTTATTGGATTAAAAGATTATTGGATGCGCGAGTGTGAACTTTTAACGGACGGACAATTAATTATTTTTGTTTTTAGCTTCCAAGCTGTTTTTTGCGTCTAGGTGCTTTGTATTGTAGATACGTTTATATTCCAGGCTTGGCGACCCAAAATTCAACAGCAATCCTACTGGCAAATTATATGCCTCAAGGTAATTCCTAGTCTGGTTAATATTGATGTCGTTTAACTTAATGATCGCCTTAATCTCCACCATAATTTTATCTTCAACAAAGAAATCCACTCTTCTTGTCCCTATTTCTATCCCTTCGTAAAAGACAATCATCTCCTGCTCCCTGGAAAACGACAATCCTTGCAATTGCATTTCGATTGCCAATACTCTTTGATAAATTACTTCCTGGAAGCCGTTTCCAAGAGTTCTGTGCACTTTCATTGCACAACCGATAATTTTGTGAGTGAGTTCATCATATAACATAGAAAGGTGTTTTTCTGTAAATATATGTCAGCTATAAATTGCTTGCACTTAGGCCCAACAACGCACAGCTTAAAATCTTTTAATCCAATAAATCCTAGTTCAGACAGTCACCCGCCAATTGTAGCCATTGATTGATGAACATTATTCTTTTCTGCTTCCCATCCGTCCTTTTCCCTGCTTCCAATTGCTTTTAGAAAGGTAGTGAATACGTCCTCATCATTCACTCCACTTCTCACCAGGTCTTTAATGTTCAGTACGCCATTATCATACAGGCATGTCTTCAGCATACCCTGTGGGGTAATTCGTATCCTGTTGCAGGCGCCACAAAAAGACCGGGTATAAGCTGCTATGATGCCTATATCGCCTTTATGGCCCGGTATATGATAGTTATAGGATGTTGAAGACGCGGCATCCTGAATTTTCTGAATTGCCGGGAAACCTTCTTTAATGGTTTCGAGAATTTTCAGGTGATCCCATTTCAATGAGGAGTAGTGAGCGTTTCCACCATTAAACGGCATCTCTTCAATAAAGCGGACACTGACCGGCAGGTCTTTGGTCAGATTTACCAGCGGAACTATATCCTGAATATTCTTACCATCCATCACCACTGCATTCAGTTTTACTTCTATGCCATGATACAATAGTTGCTCCATGGTATCCATAACCGCCGGCATTTCGTCCCGGTGTGTGATCGCAAAAAAGCGGTTCCTGTCCAGGGTGTCAAGACTAAGGTTAACAGAACGTATACCGATCCTTTTCAGTTCCGGGACCAGGGGGGCAGTAACAACCCCATTCGTTGTAATAGACAGTTCTTTAAGGCCGGCTACCATTGAGAGGTCGGTTAAAAAGGACATGATATCCTTTCTTACAAATGGCTCACCTCCGGTAATTCTGATTTTTTCTATGCCCGATCTGATCAGTAATTTACAAATACGCAGCATCTCCTCATAAGTCATCAACTCGTTTCTGGACAGCCAGTCAATGCCTTCTTCGGGCATACAATAGAAGCACCGCAGGTTGCATCTGTCAGTTACCGCCAGCCGTAAATAGTTGATTAACCTTCCGTGATTGTCTAACAGCACTATATCTAATCTTTCTTTGCTGTAAAGTTCGATTATTTTATTTGATTACAGACGCTCTCTATAAGCAACTATTATATGTGATAATTAATTATGATTATATTCACAACATTTACACGGTAATACTCATTTCCGACACTTAATTTTAACACCCAAAAACAGAGTTATGCAAAATCACGAAATAGACTATCAAATAATAGGGGAGGAAATGCAATATGTGGAAGTCGAGCTGGATCCCAACGAAACGGCTATTGCAGAAGCCGGCAGTTTTATGATGATGGACGATGGTATACAGATGGATACTATTTTTGGCGATGGAAGCCAGCAACAGGGCAGCGGTGGATTTCTGGACAAACTGTTTTCTGCAGGTAAGCGTGTTCTTACCGGGGCAGGGTTGTTTATGACCGGATACACCAACATAGGCGCCGGCAAAAAAAGGGTATCATTCGCAGCGCCCTATCCGGGAAAGATCATACCGTTAAACCTGATGACACTGGGAGGAAAAGTCATTTGCCAGAAAGAAGCTTTTCTATGTGCTGCTAAAGGGGTTTCGATTGGTATTGAGTTCCAGAAAAAACTGGGCACCGGTTTGTTTGGCGGCGAAGGATTTATCATGCAGAAACTGGAAGGCGACGGAATGGCATTTATGCATGCCTGTGGCCATGTATTGCAGCGCGACCTTGCTCCGGGTGAATTAGTGAAAATAGATACGGGTTGTATTGTTGGTTTTACCAGCACGGTGAATTATGATATTCAATTTGTAGGAGGCATAAAAAATACGTTGTTTGGCGGCGAAGGTGTTTTCTTTGCTACACTGCAAGGGCCGGGAACAGTATGGATACAGTCGTTGCCGATCAGCAGGCTTGCGGCCAGGATACTCAGGTATGGCAGTGGTTTTAACCGAAGGGAAGAAGGGAGTGTGCTGGGTGGAATTGGTAACCTTATAGATGGGGATGGCTATTAATGGCAATACGAACCAACAATACCCGTAACATAGCGCAGGCCGTAGTTTTCTTTTTTCTTTCAACGGTTTTCACCTGGTACTTTATTGAGTGTGGATCTTCCCTGTATCATTTCGACAAGGGAAAGATGTTGCTTTCGTGCTCTGTTGCAGGTGCTAAGTGGGGAATACAAATACTGGCAGCCTTTTTGTTTCTGAAAGAAAAGCGCTGGCCGTTTATCCGCAATATCGCGTTTACGTGTTTTGTTGGTTCCATGGTATTACTCCCGTATTGTGTCACATCCATCCGAAATCTCCTAGGCGGGCATGGGTTTCTGATTTCATTAATTGCGGCGGTAGTTATTATGCTGGTATTATATTACCAGGGAGTGCGCAGCAGTGGTGTTTCTATAAAGTGGTATTTTTTATGGCTGCTGTGTTTGACAATTGCTATTAGCCTGCAATTGACGGTGGTGTTTCATGTGATTTAATGATCCGCTACCTGGTTTTAAAATAAACCACAGCCCTGGTAGAAGCGGATAAATTCGGATTTATCGGATTAAACATAAGTATGTAAGTCTCTTTCCCATTTGTATATGATATACCTTTAACCTTTGCCACGACAAAGTTATATTCAACCTCTCCTGTCTTCTTATATTTCTTCGATTTCAGTTTTTTCTCAAGGTCTGTAAATTCATTATAAAACGCTATTTCTTTTGCCGCAAGAACGCATTTGCCACCCTTATCAAACTTGAAAAAGCGCCAGTCCAGGCCATCGCGCTTGTACTTCACCAGCAGGGCAGTGTCGTTACTGCTTACGTTCTCAAAATATTTGGAATGAAAAGAAACGATTGAATCGCGCGTCAGGCCAATATATCTTTCCTGGGAATACGCGGATACGGTGATAAACATAAAAACCGGGAAGAGTATATTTTTCATTTAGTTCCTTTTTTAGATTTAAGTTTTTAAGCAGTTTTTCCGGCACTTTTATCAACTTCTTCAAGTGAAATAAGTTTAGCACTAATTGATTTGTATTCCTGGTAACGGTTATTAATTTCAGCAACAAAATTTCTATCTTCCCAATATTGATACATTGAAATGTTATTCATCATTTATTCGTCTTACATTCCCGATCAATTCAGGTCTAAGTCTCCAAAATAATTTCTTTCCACTTATCCATATCGAATCATTATCCCCGATTTGCCATCCAGAAAAGTCTGCCCAATAAAATATGCCGTTTTCCATTTTCAATGTGACATCATAAATTATAGCACTCTCATTTTCTTCATAAGGCCTGAAATTAAATTGTTGGACCTCTTCAAATTTTAATTCTAATACAGGATTTAGTTTATATTGTCTCTGAAAAAGTAACAATACAACCAATTTATTTTCAAAATGCATTGAAAGTTTCTCGTCAATAAATTCTCTTGTTGTAAGATAAATATCTCTTACACAACTATCATGGAATGACCCATATAAGTCCAAAAGTTTTTCAATATCTGACTGGCTATCTATTTCTGTCCACAAAGCTGAAACAATTATCGATGTATAATATTATATTTCATTGAGGAAATCAGTTAGGGTTTGCCTTTTCATTTTAGATTTTTTTAAAAGTTCTACCTGTTCAAAAGCCTCAGTTAAATTAGATGTCATTTTTAGTTGCTGTTCATATTTGTGGAGTTTCAACACTATTTTTTCCCATTCAGTAAAAGGTAATTGTACCGATTGAATATTGCCTCTGCTATCATTTATATATTGAATGTCTATTTTCATACATCGCATTTATTATAACTAAATTATACCGTTTTGTTAGCCATTCTTATCTGTTTAATATGGATAAGCTCCTTTAGGGGTTTGAGGTTTCTTATACTCTCCCTTACTCTTCCTGATATTGCAGGCTACTACCTTGTATTCAGGGCACATAGCTTCTGAGTCTGAAATGCCGGATGTAATATTGTTGAGCATAATATCCGGGAAGTGGAAAGTACTGCTTAATATTCCTGGCTTTACTTCGTCAGTGATCTTTGCTTTGATATCTACCTTGCCGCGAGGAGACTCCACGCATACCATATCGCCATCAGCAATGAGGTGTTTGGCTGCATCTGCCGGGTTGATCATCAATACGTCATCGGTAACAATGAGTGCGTTGTTTGTTCTGCGGGTCATTGCGCCGCAGTTGTAATGCTCCAGTTCCCTGTTGGTGGTAATGATGTATGGATAAGCCTTTTCGTTCTGAACCAGCTCTTCAGATTTCTTATAGTTATTGTGAATGAATTTACCCTTACCTCTTTTGAAAGTCTCGGTATGCAATATCTGCGTATCCTTGCCATCTTTAGTTACGGGCCATTGTTTACCATTTGCTCCCAGTTCATCCCACTTCACACCTTCAAAGAATGGTACTATCCTTGATATTTCCTCAAGTACCCATTCAGGATGATAGTCGGGTTGCGGATATCCCATACGATTCATTATATCCACAATTATCTGGCCATCACTCTTTGTGCCATTTATAGGCTCTACTACAGCATTCACTCTTTGTATCCTTCTTTCGCCGTTTGTAAAAGTTCCGCTTTTTTCAAGAAATGATGCAGCAGGGAGTACAACAGTTGCCAGTTTTGCGGTTTCTGTCATAAACAACTCTTGTACTATAAAAAGTTCCAGACTGTTCAATGCGGCAACAACATGGTGCGTATTAGGATCGGTCTGTGCCATATCCTCGCCTATTACCCACAGTGCTTTCAACTTGCCATTAAGCGCTGCTTCATACATCTGTGGCGTCTTCAGTCCTGTATAATCAGGCAGTTTGGCATTATAAAAATCTTCGTATTTCTTATGATATACAGGGTCGGAAACATCAAAATACCCTGCACCCTGGTATGGCTGGCAACCCATATCTGCGGCGCCCTGCACATTATTCTGCCCACGAAGCGGATTAACACCTACGCCCGGCCTCCCTATGTTGCCTGTGATCATGGCAAGGCTGGTTATCATCATTATGGTAAATGTGCCCTGTGAATGTTCGGTAACTCCCAGCCCATGGAACTCCATGGCATTCGGAGCGCTGGCATATGCTATCGCTGCATCACGAACGAGTTTTTTATCAACACCGCAAATGGCTTCAAGCTCATCCATGTTCTGCGACAGTATCTCCTGTTTGAATTCTTCGTATCCTTCGGTGCGCTGTGCTATGAAGTCCTTATCTTCCCTGCCTTCACTGATGATGTAATACAACATCATGTTCAGTAAGGCCATATTAGTGCCGGGGCGCAGTTGCAGATGATAGGTGGCATACCTCGCAAGCTCTGTGCGGCGGGGATCAATAACAATGCTTGTTCTGCCGCTCAATGCTACCTGTTTCAGTTTTGCGCCTGTTACCGGATGTCCGTCAGTCGGGTTGGCACCAATTACCAGTATGCAATCAGTAAGTTTCAGGTCTCTAATAGAATTAGTGGCTGCACCTGTACCGAATGTGCGTTGCATACCAATAGCAGTGGGTGAGTGGCACACGCGGGCGCAGCTGTCAATATTATTGGTGCCCATCACCGCGCGGATAAATTTCTGCATGAGGTAATTTTCCTCGTTCGTGCCCCGGGCTGAAGAAACAGCGCCTATGGAATCAGATCCGTATTTAGCTTTTATTTCCGTAAGCTTGCCGGCGATGAAATCGTATGCCTCATCCCACGAAGCCTCAACGAATGCTCCATTTTTTTTAATCAGGGGTGTTCGTAACCTGTCCTTGTGATTGTAGAATGCAAATGCATAACGGCCCTTCAGGCAGGTATGGCCCTGGTTTGTTTCTGCTTTATATGGAGCCTGAATGGATTTGATCTTACCACCCTTAACCGCTACTTCAAGATTACACCCAACACCACAATAGGTACATATAGTAAGTACTTTTTTATCAACCTGTATAGATTTGGATTCAAAAATATCAGAGATGGCAGATGTAGGGCAAGCCTGCGCACATGCGCCGCAGCTAACACAATCGGACTGCTCAAAATTTACTTCCAGGCTCTTGATGATATGGCTGTCGAAGCCCCTGCCGCCCATACTCAGTACAAACTGCCCCTGTACTTCATCGCAGGCACGCACACAACGGAAACAATTAATGCACTTAGAGAAATCAGAAGTCATATAGGCATGGCTCAGGTCTTTCTTTCTGTTGAGGTGTGTTTTTCCTTCGGGGTAGCGTACGTCACGTATGCCCACCCTTGCTGCAACAGCCTGGAGTTCGCAATTATTATTTACTTCGCAGGTGAGGCAATCAAGGGGGTGGTCGGTGAGTACAAGTTCTACTATATTTTTCCTCAGCTTTTGTATGCGCTCAGATTCAGGATAGATGAACGAACCAGGCATGACCGGAGTGTGGCAGGATGCCATGGTTTTTACCGGGCCTCCTTTAGCAAGCGCCACGTCCACACTACATACACGGCAGGAGCCAAAAGGATCCAGGTTAGGTGCATCGCATAATGTAGGTACGGCATCTTTTCCGAAATGCCTTCTCATCAAAGCGAGTATAGTATCACCTTCTTTTATTTCGTATGGCTTGTCGTCTATGTATGCCACTTTTGCGGTGGTCTGCACCTGCCCGTTGCCAGAGGTTGAACCACCTGCGGCAGTCTTGGCTTCTACATAATATTGTTTGCTCATTGTATTTTTTTATGAGGGTAAACTCATCATTTAACGCCTATTTCATTTTCATCTGAGCAAAATAGGGATGCTCAGGGTTTACTATTAATTCATTTCTTAGCGGATGTATGAGTACATCCATATCCTCCAATGGTATTGCGCCAAGTAAAGGTTCTGCATCGCCCGGCAATACTATCGCCCGGCAAGTAGTAGAACGGTTCTTAAATCTAAGCTCTACTGGTGCTACTACCTCACATTCTACAATATGCCCGGTAGCAGTTTGTGCTTTTCTTGTTTCCACTACCGGCAATTGCAACTGCTCTTTTATAATCTCATTGATAGCCAGCATATATGAACCTGTATCAACAAGGATATTAACATGTATGCGTTTTATTTCATCCTCACCTATAATGTGCCTTCTTGCCATTGCAATGTCTTCACCATTGATCAGTTCCACATCTGCATATATAAGCCCCATATCTGTTCCTTTAGTTTTCAAAATATTCCTTTAGCTCGTTATCAAAATATTTCAGCGCATTCCTTATAGGCAATGGCAATCCTCCGCCTAAAGCACACAAAGACCCGATCTCCATGGTTGTGATCAGGTCAGTAAATAATTCCCTGTCCATTTTATAATCACTGTTCATTGCCTTATCCACCATTTCATAACCACGTATAGAGCCAAGGCGGCAGGGGAAACATTTACCGCAGCTTTCGTGAGCAGTGAAACGGAACAGGTGTTCTATGTATTTTATTATAGGGTAATCAGTGGGTAAACAAACCACTGATGCATGTCCTAATAAAAATCCGTTTTGTGCGAATGATTCAAAGTCAACAGTGAGATCATTGATTTTATCCACAGGTACTAATCCACCCAATGGCCCTCCGATGTGCATGGCCTTAACGGATGATCGGAATCCACCGCCAAGGTCATTCGCAACTATTGAAAGGGGGGTTCCCATATCCACTTCGTAAATGCCGGGCCTGTTGAAGAATCCATCGAGTGATACCAGTTTGGTCCCGGTTGATTTTCCTTTGCCTATAGCCGCAAATGCAGCGCCTCCATTCTCCACAACCCATGGTATACAGGCGAGGGTTTCTACATTGTTAACTACGGTTGGTTTATTGAACAGGCCATGTTGTGTAGGGTAGGGTGGGCGTACACGCACTTCAGGGCGTTGCCCTTCAATGGATGATAACAGCGCTGTTTCTTCGCCGCATATATATGCTCCCTGTGCTTTTATGATCTTGAAATCGTAAGTGAAACCGGAGCCTAAAATGTTTTCACCAATAAATCCTTTAGCCCTGATATCATCAATAGCTTTTTGGGTGATCTCAATTGCTTCAGGGTATTCGCCGCGTATGTATACCACTCCTGTATGTGCCCCTGCTACATATCCGGCTATGATCATGCCCAACAAAACTGCATGAGGGCGTTCTTCCAGCAGGTAACGGTCGCTGTAAGCTCCGGGGTCGCCTTCATCGGCATTGCAAACGATGAATTTTACATTGCCGGGAGTATTCTTGCAGGATTCTATTTTAAACCCTATGGGAAACCCAGCGCCTCCACGTCCTCTAAGCCCTGATGTTTTTAACTCACCCAGCAGTTGGTCAGGGGGTAACCCAAGCGCTTTAGCGAGTGTTTTATAAAAAGTATCAACTCCCGGAAAATCGCAGGTGAGCACTGCTGTGCCATGATGGGCAACAGCATACTTATCCATTTCCTGCGGCTTTCCCTGCTTTATAGCATCAATTTCCTGAATATCGTTGCCGGAGTAATTTTTACCATTATAATGAAAAGAGCTATTTTCATGGCACCTTCCCAGGCAACACATTTCTCCTATTTCTTCTTCCTTAAAAGCGCCGCTGAGTTTTTCTTTTAGTTGATCCTGTGTACCAGCCGTAAGGCAGGAACTGCCGTTGCATACATAGACTCTCTTGCCCTGGTTTTCCGGTCTCAGGAAATCATAAAATGTAATGGCGCCATATACATTTGCCTTGCCATACAGGAATTCATTCGCAAGAACTTCTGCTTTATCTTTTGTAACTGTTCCGGTTTGGGTTGCTGCAATTCCTAATTCTTCAAAGAGATTTTCCCTAAGTCCTTTCCTGCCTGATAATTCACTGAGATTCTTAGACATAGATTATATTTCGTTATTCAAATAAAATGCAGGGTAAGTACATAAAAATACTAACCGTTATTTGCCGGTCTTTTCAAGCCCAAATTTAGCTATTATTATTGATAAAGCACAAATAACATGAGGCTATTTGCAATGTATTGTGTGCCATGGATTTAACGCGGAAGTTTCAGCATTATTTTTCCTTTCCGGCATTAATTTATCGAAAAATAATTAATAAAGAAGGCCCCAAATACAGTACGTTTGGGTATGGAATAGCTCTTTAAAACAGGAATAGGGCCAAATAAAAAGGAAAGATACCCGGCAGGGATGCCTGGCTTTTTCTACGCTGCAAAAAAATCCCCGGTATTGGGGAAATATCTTGATACCGGGGATAAATAAATCTAATGGTTGTTACCTATCAGAATCCTTTAAAATCAGCTAACCACTTACCACCTGCTTTAACAAGTGGTATTGAGTCAATCTTGGAAGGTTCGTCACTCACTGTGAAACTAACAGTTGCCTTATCGCCGTATATCCTGGTATCCTTAATGGTAACTGTTATCTTTTCACGTTCTGCCATTTTTTCGTTGAACATCTTTTTCCGGTCTTCCGGCATGTTTTTCAATTCTGTTATCATCTGATCCACCATTATCTTAGAGGAGTCTGTAACATATTTTCTGGCCGATTCCAGGTCCATTTTGTTCATGGCCTTAATAAAGCCGTTGGCAGCTTCTTTTACCGCAGCCTGGTCGTTCCCGCCGCAGCTAAAAAGCATGATACATGCCATTAACAGGGCTGATAACGTGAGTGTGATTTTTTTCATCTTATGTTAATTTTATGCTTCAAAGATATTGTTAAAAATGGAAAACCATTCAGGAATATTTATTTATAAAAATGAAATTGCTGCAATATAAAAATCCCCGTATTTTTGGAAATTCATTCCTGAAATAACGGGGGATTCTATAAACTCTTTTTCGTTAACTCTTAAAACATTTTAAAATCAGCAAGCCATTTTCCGTCCTGCTTAACCATGGGCAGCGAATCCACCCTGGATGGTTCATCGGAAGTGCTGAAAGTTACTGTTGCTATATCGCCGTTTTCTTTTACATCTTTAATGGTAATAGTTGTTTTGCTTCTTTTTGCAACCTCATCATCAAATTGCTTTTTTTGGTCCGGAGTCAATGTTTTTAACTGTTCTTCCATTTTATCCAATGAAGCTTTAGATGCCGTGGATGCATAAGCCTTGGCTGTTTTAATATCCAGTTTGTTCATTGCAGATATGAATGCGTTGGCATTACCTTTAATGTCGCCACCGCCGCCACAGCTTATCAGCATCATCACGCCTGCAATCAGGGCAAATAAAGAAAGTGTTATTCTGTTCATATTTTTAATTTTTTAGGGTTCAAAGGTAGGGTAAAAGGTTAACCAACAAAAAAATAAAAAACCATTAATTCTAATCTTTTTGCTAAAAATAATTAATTATTAAGGTATTTACATTCAATGATGCAGCGAAAAAAGATCCGGATTTTCACCCGGATCTTTCAAAATAAAAATGTAACTTTTACTAGTGCAGCGGAGGGTTTAACTCAACCCCTCAATCTCTCCATTTACAAGCTTAATATGTAATGCCTGCGGATCCTTTGGCAAGCCGGGCATACGCATTATTTCTCCTGCTACGGCTACTATGAAACCTGCGCCTGCATTGATGACCAGGTCACGGATATTAATGGTAAAGCCTTCTGGTGCGCATATTTTCTTTTCATCGTCAGAAAATGAATACTGCGTCTTCGCAATGCAAACCGGCAAATTACCCCAGCCATTCGCCTCAAAGGACTTCAGTTTAGCAAAGGCGGCTTTGTCAAATATCACGTCGCTTGCCCTGTATATTTTCTTTGCTATCTTTTCGATCTTGGTTTTAATATGATCTCCGAGTTCGTAAGTGAAATTGATATCTTTCGAAGGATTATTTTCAATCACATTCACTACTTTTTGTGCCAGGTCGGCAGCGCCTTCGCCACCTTTGGCAAACCCATTATTTATTGCAAATACAACACCTTGCTGTTCGCAGAAGTTTGTAAGATAATTCACTTCTTCTTCGGTATCATGCTTGAATTTATTGAACGACACGATTACACTTTGTCCGAAGTTCTTCATATTCTGAACGTGGCGCTGCAGGTTCGGGAGCCCGGCTATCAGGGCTTCCAGGTTGGGTTTGCTAATTTCTTTTGCATCAACCCCGCCATGCAGTTTCAGCGCTGCAGTAGTTACAACGATAACCGTTGCCTTTGGCCTCAGGCCAGACAGGCGGCATTTGATATCGAGGAATTTCTCAGCGCCAAGGTCACTGCCGAAGCCTGATTCAGTAACCACATAATCGCTGGTACTCATCGCCATTTTTGTGGCAAGTACTGTGTTGCAGCCATGAGCGATGTTTGCAAAAGGCCCTCCGTGTACAAAAGCGGTTGTCTGCTCTGTTGTCTGCACCAGGTTAGGTAAGATCGCATCTCTTAATAATACTGTTATCGCTTCAGCAACACCCAGGTCCTTTACTGTAAACGGCTTTTTATCTATAGTGAATCCTAATACAATGTGCTCGATCCTTGCCTGCAGGTCATCCACGTCGGAGGCCAGGCAGAAAAGCGCCATAATTTCAGATGCAGGAGTTATGTCAAAGCCGGCCTCAGTGGGTATGCCATTTGCATTGCCGCCTAATCCGGTAACAATATTTCTGAGTGAACGGTCATTAACATCAGCCACACGGCGCCATACAATGCGCTCCAGCGCCTTCGGTGTGTGCCTGTTCTGGTATTGATAATTGTCTAACAACGCTGCGATCATGTTATTGGCGCAGGTAATAGCGTGGAAGTCTCCGGTAAAGTGCAGATTGATATCTTCCATAGGCAACACCTGTGAATATCCGCCACCGGCAGCACCTCCCTTCATGCCGAAGCAAGGGCCGAGGCTTGGCTCACGTAATGCTACTGCGGCTTTCTTGCCGATATAATTAAGTCCTAATGATAGGGCTACACTCGTAACTGTTTTACCAACACCGGCTTTGTTGGGAGTTATTGCCGTTACCAATATCAGGTTGCTGTTCTTTATTTTGTCCTCATTAATATAAGAAAGCGGAACTTTTGCTTTGTATTTGCCATAAGGTATAATGTCTTCCTGGTCAATCCCGATGTTTTGTGCTATTTCTGAAATAGGTTTCAGTTTTGTTGATCTTGAAATTTCGATGTCTGAAGGAAATGGTTTGGTCGCTGTATCCGGCATAATTTTCTTTTAAGATGGTAAATGAAATTTTAAATTTACGAGCGGCAAATATAACATAAATGGTGTTATTTTAATGGGGGCAAAAACTGATATTTATCAGTATTTACAACAAGAATTATCTTTTTATTGCTTAAATAGAATCAATAATGTAAATGCGCTGTTGGTTGGCCAGGGGTTTTATCAAAATAGAAATCCATTACATTGCTGTCCTTTTACCTGCTTATCAGCACCTTCTGGTAGTAATTACCATTTGGTGTAACAACTATTGCGAAATACATACCTGCCGGTAATGTTTGAGGCAAATTAATAATTGGCTGAGTAATAGATGCAGTAAATACTTCCTGTCCGTAAATATTAAATAATTTTAGGACGTCCGTTTTTTCAGCCCCGTTTATTTGCAAATAATCTTTTGCGGGATTGGGGATAATGGTGATTTCCGGCATATCGAGGCCGGGTATACCGGTTCCGTGCGGCACAGCTATTACTGTACATATCGAATCAGTGCAGGTAAAACCGTTCTTCCGGTGTGAGGTAACTGTAAGACAAACCGTATAGGAGGCAACTTTTGAAAAAATATGAGACGGATTTTGCAGGGTAGATGTATCAGTCAAACCAGTAGCTGGATCGCCGAAATTCCAAAAATATTTAAGCGTGTCCGTGTTTACAACTGAAAAAGATTTATTGGTGAACAGCACCTTGTGACCCACATGAGTAAGGCTATCAGTAAAAGCCGCGGAGAAATTACCGCATACCGGGTTGGTGAGAGCAAGGTCGCTTACCAGCACAGCGCCCGCAGCGCCCTGGTTGAAATGGAATTTAATATGCCTGATTTTGGCAAGGTTAACCCCGGTAAACCCGCTAATGGGAACCCGTATGGTATTAAATACTTCTTTAGGCAGATCGCCTCCTGTTGTTCCGGGTTGAAAAAATAAGGCATGCGTATAATTGCCCACTACCTGGTTACTGATGCTGCCAGATGAATCAACCAGTTGCACACTAAAGTTCAGGGCAGGGCCCGAGGTTGTTTCCTTGAAATTTTCACAGGACCTGAATGTAAGTCCCAGGTATTTGGTAAAATTCTGGTATGCCGCGGGCACTACATTATCATAGGTAGCAGTAGTATCTGTCCAGGTGAGCTTCATCTGCCCGATGCCTTTTGTGCCTGCTGTTCCTCCATGAGGTTTTTGAGCGCCGCCGACACCCGCATCGCAGGCAGGCTGGGCAAGACCTCCGCCACAAATATCAGGAGCTGTGAATGACGATGATAAGGTTACATTGCCACCCAAAGTGTTTACAGTGTAATCATAGAGCGTATCTTCCGTATTCACATCCAGCCTGTCTTCGTGCCCTGCATGGTAGGATACAAAAAGCTTTGAAGAATCCACAATAGCCGATGCAGGAGGCTTAATATCATTTACGGTAAGTATAGGAGCAAACTGCAATTCTTTGCCAATATATAACCGGTAAAAAGCCGCTGCGTAAGTATTATAAACCGCTTTCTGAGAAGCAGAATCCAACCGCCCGCTTCCCACGGCATTGGTACCGCAGTAGGTTGATAACTCAGTTCCGGTATAGGTCCAGTCGTCTATTCCGCCTGCAGGATAGGATAATGGAGTCCATACTGTATTGAAATAATTATGATTGGCGCCCATTACCAATAAAGTATGCTTGGGGGTAAGATCAGTTGTATCCCTGTAGCGCGCATCGTCATAAAAGTGAACTCCCTGCAGGTCGTTCACATCGCCATCACAATAGGGCGCTATGTCCAGTAATGCAATGCCATTCACCACATGCCTGTAAAAATCAACGGGGGCAAGGGTAAGTATGGCTTTAATACCGTAGGGGCTGCCCAGAGTGCGGTTATATTCTGCATTGTATATCACTCCTTCCCCACCACGCGAGTGGCCCATGGTGCCTATATTCTGCATATTCAGCCTACCCCTGAACAGGCTGTCGAATGGCCCGGTGGTGACTGTTGTATTCCATCCGTTCCACAGATCCATATGATCCTGAACCAACTGACCGCGGGCGGTCATGCCGTCATCACTGGAGAATCCGGAAACCCCGTCGTATGCGTTGATAGCATTTGCCGATAATGAGATAACTATATACCCATGGCTTGCCATGGTTTTGGCGGCATAGTCGTAACCTTCGTAACTTAAAATAGCTGAATCTCCGGGGTTACAGGGCCAGGAACTATACGTGGCAAGTGTGGAAGGATTATAACAGGTTTCGTGCCTGCCATGCAGCCAGAACAGCACGGGGAATGGCCCTGAAGTAAGGTCTGACGGATAATGCACCGATCCGCGGCATTCCATAGAATGATTTAAGTAGGGTGGTATGGCAGCGTAATAGGCGTCGCCCAGGTTATATTCCTTTTTGATAACGGTATGCGTACCCATCAGTCCCGGATCGGGAGTGGTTTGGGCAATAACCTGTAATGAGAAAGAAAACAGCAGAGACGTCAGTAAAAATAAAGGTAAAAATTTCTTAAACATCATTGTAAGTATTAGTAATTTAAGTAAAATTATTTTAAAAGGCTTTTGCTGAATTTACCCAGCGACCAGCATCTGCGGCTTGTTGCCTGCTCGTCCATGTTCACATTTTCCGCATCAATTTTTCCATACGACAGGTACATACCCGAGCCTTCTGCTAAACTATTGAAATCCCGGGCAGGTACATAAAAAGTCATGTAGCCTTTACCATTTTCTTTGGACTGAACGAGGCTGAGAAATTCTTTTTGGCCTATATAGAGTACATACCTGTTATTGGCAAAAATAAATGGCTGGGAGGAAGTAAGTGAAAAACTGATGGTTTCACCATTTTGCCGCACAGATGTTAATTGGGTTACAGGTTTTTCCTGGGCGATGATATTACCGGAGGAGAAAATGGCAATAGTCAGGCTAAATAATAACGCAAAAATGTTTTTCATGTTTAAATTTTTCAATAATTCAAAAGTAATTATTTTTTATCTTAATCCCGGAACTAAATCGTCAATCGTATACCCTAAAAGTAATAAATGATTGATTATGTTTATTGAAACTGACGAGAATCATAAAATAGTCGTAAGTACTTAGTCGAAAGCCTTAAGATGCTTGAGTGCTGGTGGGTCCGCCCCTATCATTGTCGTATTTTTCTATTTTTTTGCACACCTTGCAATTGAAAATCAATTGTTTAGGTTAAATCATTGTCGCATTATTGTCGCATGGTGTGACACTTCATTTTTTGTGGTGGTTTGGTGGTTATCAGTCCATATTTTTGGACGAGTGTTTGAGCCTGCCTATCTGCAGACAAGCAGGGCGGACACGTGGGTGCTGCCCCTATCATTGTCGTATTTTTCTATTTTTTTGCACACCTTACATTTGAAAATCAATTGTTTAGGTTAAATCATTGTCGCATTATTGTCGCATGGAGTGACACTTCATTTTTTGTGGTGGTTTGGTGGTTATCAGGACAGGCTAACATGTCCCCATAGATTTTGGCTATGGGGTGATGGGAAAAACTATATTGATAAAATTATTTGTCGAAATTATTGGGAATGTCTGGCCTCACCCTGGCCCTTCCCGATAAATAATCGGGATAGACTTCCAAAAGAGAGTGAGGTGTAACGCGCATATAGATTGATAAAATATTAGTTATATGTACGGATTTTGTTCATAGGTACTGCAAATGTAAATAAGATATTTTAAATTACAAAATATAAAATCTATGATAGTACAGTTTTTGGGGTATGACAGAATGTTATTATGGTACTAACATGTTTATGGGCAATTGTTTATGTATTATGAAGTAGAAGAAATGGGAAAGTGATTGAGTGGGGGATGACCGGCGTGAGGATTGTCTGAACCAGGATTTATAGGACCTGCCCTCCGGCAGGCAGGTTAGAAGATTATAGGATGCGCGATTGTTCTGCGCGAGGTTGTTGGTGAAGAAGACCAACAACGGCGGAACAAAAGCGGAAACCGGGTGTTGCTATTGATGGCACTTCGACTTCGGTACATTGAATGCCGTCGCAGACGGGATTTTATCTGCCGTTCCGGATGCACTAACGCTAACATCCGGGAACAACGGGAGTTAATGACATTGCCCCTATGGGGCATGACAGCATTATTACATCTAAAACTACTAACAGGTAGCCTCGCTGAGGCATTCCATCCCGATAGCTATCGGGATCCTGCAAATACATGTGTGTATACAGTAGCTGCCGGTAGGCAGAGCCTATAAATCTTAGTTCAGTCTGCTGAAAACCGAACCCCGGTAACTATCAGGAGCATTTAAGGGAATCATCATATCACCTTCGCAAAAATTAAATTATATTTGCCGCTATGGATATTGAAATTATACAGCGTATTAATGGATTACTTGCGGATGGATTTGAAGTGGATGAGGTGCTGATGACGCCGGAAGCAAGTCTGAAAACCACGCTGGACCTTGATAGCCTTGATTATATAGACCTCATAGCCCTGACAGAAGCAAATTTCGGATGCAAGATCACGCCTGAGGAGTTTAATACGATTGTCACATTCCAGGATCTATACAATTTTATTTCAATCCACGCGAATACATAGATAACATTTAATATCTGTACACTGACAGGTCAGGCAATAAACACGTTATGCTTCACGCGGCATGGATTAGTGCAGAAGAATGTTTCACTCAAAGGCGCAAAGGCGCAAAGATGCGAGTAATAATTATTTGGTAATAACCGCCTTATGAAATTGGAGAGCTCGCAAAGCCCGTAATTATAAATGCACTATTTTATCCCGTTTACAGTATAACTTTGATATAGTAAACCTTTATTTTTGATCGCGGGTTTGAAAAGTCCGGAGTTTGAGTAGTACACTAATTTTCATAAATGCAGCAAATAACGCTGAAACCATATTACGATGTAACCATTATCGGGGCCGGGGCAGGCGGACTAACCACAGCAGCCCTGCTGAGCAAGGCCGGGATGTCGGTGTGTGTGCTGGAAATGGCGGATCATCCGGGTGGGTATCTTGCGGGTTTCAGGAGAAAGCATTTCCGGTTTGATACCGCCATTCACTGGCTGAACCAATGCGCGCCCGGAGGTATGGCCTGCAAAATATTTGATATACTTGGGTCTGATCATCCCATAGCGATACCCCAAAAAAGGATAAGGAGGTATAAAGGAGATACATTCGATTACCTGCTTACCAACAACCCCGACGAACTTAAAGAACAACTGATAGCTGAATACCCGGAAGACAAAGACGGTATCATCCGTTTCTTTAAAGCAGCCAAAAGATTGGGCAAATGCTTCGACAATTTCAGTAATTTCTTCCGCACCGAGGAAACGATGAACGTTTTTCAAAAGCTGGCCAACAAAAAGCACCTGTTGAAATTTGCCCTGCCCTTTATTCCCTTCCTGCGGTATGATGGTGAGGAGGGTATTAAAAAAGGGCTGAACAAATTTTTCAAAAATGAAAAGCTGAAGAAAATGTTCTGTTCGGATACCAGCCTGCTTTCGTGCCTGGTGCCTATAGGCTGGGCTTACTATGGCGATTTCCAGAGTCCGCCGAAGGGTGGGGCGCAGGTGATACCCGAATGGATGGAGTACATGGTGCATTATTTCGGGAACGATACTTTTTATAAATGCAGGGTGAAGCAGATACTCCTGGATGGCAAAACGGCCACAGGGGTGCGGTTTGAACACAGGGGTGCGGAATATGAAGTACACAGCAAGTACGTAGTGCCCGCATGCGATGTGGAAACAGTGTATGAAAAAATGCTGCCGGAAAACATGGTGCCTGCAAAACTGAAAGACCGGTTAAGAAACGCAGAACTTTACAGTTCGAGTGTGACGGTATCCATAGCCCTCGACTGCCCTGTTGAGGACCTGGGTTTTAATGAAGAGGCCATCAACCTGTGCAATGAGCTGGTGCCGCGGAGTGAGCACCAAAGCGGCGATCCGGAAAAGACTGAATTATCTATACTGCCGCCATCGTTCAGAGATAAGACTTTAGCCCCGGCCGGTATGGGGACGCTGGTGATTTATATGCCGGCCTACATGCATTATAAAGATAACTGGCTGACGAATAAAGACGAGCATGGTAACTATGTGCGGAATGAAGAATACAACAAACTGAAGAATGAAATAGGTGAGATACTCATCTCGCGTGTGGAGCGGCTGGTAGCTCCCGGTCTGAGAAAGCATGTGCTGTTTTTTGATGTGGCTACACCCGTTACCCATCACCGGTATACCGGCAACAAGAACGGCACCATGATGGGCGCCAAGCCCGGAAGATCGAACATGCAGAATAAGGTGGCGCACTACCAGACGCCGGTGAAAAACCTGATACTCGGCGGCCACTGGGCCGAGCTGGGCGGCGGCGTTCCTATTGCTGTAAAGGCGGGAGCAAATGCATCGCTGCTGATACTGCAGAAAGAGAAAAAAGAAGCTTTTAAAGTACTGGCAGATTACATGGATGCCAAAATACCTGCGGAGGCTGTGCTTAATTCTCCTCACTTCAAACCCTACGACAACTCATGGGTGCAGCCGCTGACACCTGCACAAAAGCTGGCCTTGCGGGAAACTGCAAATCCGCTGAAAGACAATGTTATATAGCGTTTTGTACCGCCATTTTACGTCCTTTCATTACTATTGGCAGGGTTTTATTATGCATGATACAGACTAAGTATCAGGCAAATGAGATCTAACCTATTTACTACAGCATTGGCATTCATTTTTATAACATTGGGTGCAGGAAAGGGCCATGCCCAGAGCGATTCCACCGACAATACGGTCTTCGGGAAACTCGCAAGAAGGCGGGTAATGCCGATGGTATACTACAGCAATCCCGACCACGTTTTTGCGGGTGTAAGGGTAAGGATTGCAAAGGGCCGCATCCGGCAGGATTCAAATGGAATGCTCCAGTCAATTCAATTCCGTTATTCTATTTCGCAAAATGCATTCAGTGTTCTTTATGATGGCAGGTTCAACCACCTGCTGGGTAACTGGAACGTAGGTGTGAATGGCAGTTTCGACTGGGTAGTATGGACAAATTACTTCGGCCCAGGGAATGATACACGCAGAGACAACAGCCTGCCTTACTACCGCCTGAGCACCAGTGAATACGCCGGCAGCGTGAATGTGAACCGTGTTTTCAATAAATACAACTACGTCGAGTTCTCCGCCAACATACAAGGCGTGGAAGTACTGAATAAACCCGGAACATTTATCGCCGACAACTATATCAACGACCCTGTTTACTATTATGAACATCATATCTATGCCGGACCGAGTGCCAGCTACACCTACCAGAGAGTTGACGACCCGATGGTGCCAACACGGGGTGTGATGTTTTATGCCGGCGGCGGGTACGTGGTGAACGTGAACGAGACCAACAAGAGTTTCGCGAAAGGCAACGTCCTGCTCCAGGTGTATGTGCCAATGGTTAGCAAATTCAGTTTATCACTTAGGGCCGGCGGAGCTGCAATTTCGGGCACACCCGAGTTTTACCAGTATGTATCTGTTGGCGGACCTATGACCATAAGAGGCTACTATCGCGACCGTTTCTGGGGTAAAGAATCATTTTACAATACTAATGAACTCCGCTATATCACTGACTTCAGGATGCGCAAAGTTTACGGCAAAATAGGCTTCCTTGCGTTGTTTGATGATGGCAGGGTATGGATAGAAAACGAGAACTCAACGACTATACACTATGGTTATGGTGGCGGGCTGTTGCTGGCACCCTTCAATAAATTCACAGGAATGCTGACATACGCTGTGTCGCCGGAAGGTGGGATTGTTCAGGTAAAAGTGACCAAACTACTGACGCAGGTGCAAAAGACCCGTACCGGGCTTTGATAAATTATACGCGGTTTCACGTCAGGGACGGCGACCCGGAAAAGACTGAATTATCCATACTGCTGCCAATGTTCAGAGATAAGACTTTAGCCCGGCTGGTATGGGAACAATGGTGATTGCTTTCCTTATTCTGTGTTTTATTTCCCAATCTGCAACGTATGGTCTTTGCATGACCATACGGATGTATACCCCGCAGCCGATAATACAAGCAGTTTGTCGGCGTGGCAGATGTCGGCATAAAGCATAGCTGTACAAATATCTGTAGGCGTAGGGAACAGGCTGTAGCCGCCAAGATGCGTATGGTAGGAGGTCCCCATCTTTTGCCCCTGTCCGTACTTCATGGTGATCAGCCCCTTGTGGAGGCGCTCAACAGAACTGATATGCATGGCGCCATCAAAGAGAATCCGGTAATCATTGCCATATGCGATGACGCCGCTGGCGGCTGACGCGGTAATGATGTAAACATATTTTTTGCCATCGCGGAGAAGGGGAATTACGTTGAATCTTGTTTGCTCATAGGTGGTGAAGTCATCGCCATTGGCTATTGTATCCATCGTTAGTTTTCTGAGCAGGTAATAGGTTTCTTCGGTTGGTGTAAATGGTCGGTGCGCCACATCAACGATTGCTTTTTCCGGTGAAAAAACACCGTTGAATACCACAGTAAAAACGGCAGACGGCTTTTCGCCCCTGCTGTAGAAAACGCACTTGGTGTATGACGCTCCTTCGGGATAGGAGAAGTATCCTCCTATGTTGCCTGTGTCTATGTGATTGTCGAAGAACATATCTGTGGCCACCCATGACGCTTTCTCAGAACGGTACAACTGCAGCCCTTCCTGCTTTATCTCGTCGGCGGTGGCAGCGAGTTCCTGGGGTGTATAGTTTTTCTTATGTTTTTGTGCATAAATGCCCGTACAACATAAGAATGCGAATAAGAGGAGTATGAAGTTTTTCATTACAAGGCTAAAATGACCGGATAAAGATAATGGAAATGGGCTTTGCTGCAAAAGGGGCTCAATTGCAGTTCGTTGCGCCCGCTTTGCGGAACATCATTAGTGGAGTGTATTAATTTTTCAGCGTTACAAAGGTGTTTTTAAGAAAATAAATTACATCGTCAAATTTTGTCCGGAAGTTTTGGAGTAATATTATGTTCCAATAAAAATGCAGCAAGATGGATACAGATCATATTGACTCATTACTGCCACCAGAGATGGCTTTGCAAGCGGAACTGGTTGGGGTTGCAAAAGTAAACATGTCAGCTATAAAAACGTTGGTTCTGGCAATTCTTGCCGGGGCATTTATAGCTTTTGGCGCAATTTTCTCTACGACTGTTACTGCCGGTTCAACCATGTCTTTTGGCGTAACAAGACTCATTGGCGGACTGGCCTTCAGCCTGGGGCTTGTGCTGGTGATAGTAGGCGGAGCGGAATTATTTACAGGCAATAACCTGATCATTATGGCGTGGGCCAATAAAAAAGTATCCACATTGCAGGTAATAAGGAACTGGATATTGGTTTATACAGGCAATATGATCGGGGCGGCTTTTATTGTGGTTATCATGTTGTTTTCCCGTCAGTATTTATTTGGTTCAGGGGCAGTGGGAATAAACATGCTCAATATCGCAAAAGCCAAATGCGAATTAGGCTTTACCCAGGCGATAGCTCTGGGAATTCTTTGTAACATTTTGGTTTGCCTGGCAGTGTGGTTATGCTACAGTGCCCGGTCGGCTTCGGTTAAGATATTAAGCATTGTATTTCCAATCAGCGCTTTTGTGGCTGCTGGTTTTGAACATAGTATAGCCAACATGTATTTTATTCCCATGGGGATTCTATTACGGGAATCCGGGACTCCTGATTTTTTAAACCTGGTAAATAAATCGGCACAAAATTATGCCTCTGTTTCGTGGAATAATTACTTTGTCAATAACCTGCTGCCTGTTACAATAGGCAATATTATAGGTGGCGCCGGGCTGGTGGGCCTGGTATATTGGTTTGTGTATTTAAAGAAGGCAAAGGAGAACCAAGCCTGATAATGAACCATTTTTCTGAGAAGATGATATGGGACAGGAGGAATTATATTCACCCTCAATTAACGTATTTCTTTTGCGCCCCGCAATTTAATTATACGCCACACTACACCGGCACTCAATATCATCAGCATGGCAAATAAAAGAGGTTTTACCGCATCTTTCGATTTGATCATGACGTCGGATAAAGCAGTGAAGTAGGTAATAACGGGTAAAGCAAACAGCACGCATAAGCCGGCGATATTTAAGGGCACCCGGAAAGGCCTTAATGTACCGGGTTCTTTTATACGAAGAACAATCAGGCTTATGAACTCAAGTACTATTCCTGCAAAATAAACGGTGACATCTATTATCAGTAACTCACCAAACGTCCACAGGACCATGAAACTGACTACACAGGCGCAAATAATTATGGAGATATACGGAGTTTTGAAGCGAGGATGTAGTGCATGCAGTTTAGCAGGAAGCAATTTATCTACAGCCATAACCTCCGGTATTCGTGATATGGAAAGTAGTACCGCTAAAAAGACACCTATTGAACTAATAATTCCGCCTATAGCAATAACTACGGATAACCATTTCCCGGCAATCAGCAATCCTAATGCAGGGAAGCCTTTATCTTTAAATTCAATTGGCGGGATGCCGGAATTATGCGCTATCAGCATTGTGCCATAATAAAGAATGAAAATAAACGCAAAAGCAGCACTAATGGCTTTGAGATAGGAGATTGCTGGTTTTTTAACTTCCCCGGCATAAGTAGTGATATTATCCCACCCGATAAAATTCCAGATGATTGTAAAAATTGCCATGCCCAATAAAGATGAATGATCCTTAAACGGTATCATGGACATACTGAAATCTACCGGATATTTATGGACTCCTAAAACAAAAAGCAGGATAAACGGTATCAATATCAGGATACCAAGCAGAACAGAGGTTTTACCAACAGGAACAATACCGGTAAGATTTATATAGGCACACCCCCAGATAATACTTAAACAAACAGGGATTTTATAAACAGCAATTTCTGGAAAAAACAGGCTGGCATACATAATGACCATCTGGGGATATATTGCCAAATCAATAAAAATACACAACCAGGACCACCAACCTTCATAAAAGGCCCACCGTAAACCCAATGCATGCTTTACCCATTGATAATAGCCTCCGGTTACAGGCATCAGGCTGTTGAGTTCCAATACGGTGAGAATAATCGGAATATCCCATAATAAGGGAACGATAAGTAACAGAAGCAGGGCGGATTTGCCACCGCAATAAAACAGAAGTGATTCTAAACCATATGGCCCTCCCGAAACAGTGAAGAAAATAACTGCTGCAAGTGATAGCGTACCTAATTTTTTACAGGCTCCGGTTTTTGTGATCATTAAACTGGTAATTGTGCGGTTAGGATCTGAGCATTTAAATATATTACTTTTTATTTTAGATCGGAAGAGCACACGTCTGAACTCCAGTCAC
>CAIMDZ010000037.1 GCA_903839875.1 uncultured Bacteroidota bacterium | reverse complement strand
CTCAGACATCAGCATCCTGCCCAACCCGAACAAGGGCACGTTCACGATCAAGGGAACACTTGGCCTCCCGATAGCTATCGGGAATGAAGAAGTAACCCTGGAACTGACCGACATGCTGGGCCAGGTAGTATACAAGGACAAACTAACAGCCAAAGGCGGCAAACTGAACGAACAGATCAAACTCAGCGAGATAGCAAATGGTATGTATATTTTGTCACTGAGATCAGAGGCTGGAATTAAGGTGTTCCATTTGGTAATAGAACAATAGGAAAGATTTGATTTAAACACTGAAGGCGCCTCACTCGGCGCCTTCAGTGTTTAAAGGAGGAGGAGGACGTAAATGCTACTTCCTCTTGGCTTTGTGATAATTTATCAATGATGGAATAGCAAACAATATTTCTAATAGCCCGCATAGCGCAGCTGTACGTTTTACGGGCTTGTCTTTAGTACTTGATACAAGTGTGCAAAACTATTATAATCGGTGATCATTATCAGGCCTTCCACCGACAAATATCAATTGTTAACCGAAAACCCGGAGGTACCTTCGTAGTATGAAGTACCTTTGCTTTGTATAATATTGTTAAGTTTTGATCATTTAAAATGTCGGTACGAAGAGAAAGCATCAAAGATGAATCACCTAAGGTGAAGATCAGCAGGGACGCTGTTAAGGAGGCGTTTATCATTTTCAGATATCTAAAGCCATACCGCGGGCAGTTTATTGGCGGGCTTATTTTTATTGCTCTTTCGGCATGCAATACCATGTCATTTCCGTTTCTGCTGCAAAAACTGATTGACAGTGCAAATGTTCATTCCAAAGCAGCCTTAAATTTAGCTGCTGGTAATCCTATTGCTAATTCATTAAATGTCAACATAAACAACCAATTAAACTATACCCCCGGAACAATTGCCATGATCATGATCGGTTTGCTTGTTCTGCAAATGTTCATATCCTATATGCGGGTTTACCTATTCACATCGGTAGGTGAGAATACAGTGGCTGATATGCGTAAAGATATTTACAGACATATCATTATGATGCCAATGGATTTCTTCGCCCAACGCAGGGTCGGAGAATTATCCAGTCGTATTACGGCCGATGTTTCACAGATACAAGATACGGTTACTACGGTGGTTGCCGAGATTCTTAGGGGGATACTCACCCTCATTATTGGTATTGCCCTGATCTTATTTATTAGTCCAAAGATGACATTGTTAATGCTGTCGGTTGTCCCCGTAATAGTTGTCATCGCACTTATATTCAGCAAGTTTATCAGGAAACTTTCCAGGCAGGCTCAGGACCAGTTGGCTGAAGCGGGGACTGTTGTTCAGGAAACTTTGCAGGGTATAACAAACGTAAAGTCATTTTCAAATGAATGGTATGAAGTAAACCGCTACAACAACAGCATCCACAAAATGGTGAACATGGCTATAAAGAATGGCCGGTTCAGGGGCGTATTTATTTCCACAATGTTGTTCAGTGTTTTCGGAGCAATTGTATTGGTGGTATGGTACGGAGTAGGCCTGATGCAAAGCAACCAGCTATCTATCGGTTCACTTACTGCATTCGTAGTTTTCACAGCATTTGTTGGTGGTACCATGGCCGGATTTGCAGACCTCTACACCCAATTGCAAAAGACCCTGGGAGCTACACAAAGAGTTCGTGAACTATTGAAAGAGGATACTGAAAATGTCACCATTGCAAAAACTCAATTGCAGGATGAGTATAAATTAAAAGGAAGCGTTTCGATTCAGAATATCGGGTTTAGTTATCCATCGAGGAAAGACATTGAAGTATTGAAAGACATCAGCCTTGAAGCTAAAAGAGGGGAGCAGGTTGCTATTGTTGGTCCGAGCGGCGCCGGTAAAAGCACTTTGGTGGGTCTGTTATTAAGATTTTATGAGCCTTCAAAAGGAAAGATACTTTTTGACGGATGGGAAGCCGGGGAGATACCACTTTCTCAATTGCGTATGCAGATGGCGCTCGTACCCCAGGATATTCTTTTATTTGGAGGAACTATCTTTGAAAACATCGCTTATGGTAATCCTGATGCTACTTTAGATGAAGTTAAAGCAGCCGCGCTTAAAGCCAACGCCCATGACTTCATTATGGGTTTCCCTGAAGCCTACGATACAATTGTTGGTGAGCGGGGAGTAAAACTATCCGGTGGCCAGCGTCAAAGGGTGGCCATAGCAAGGGCAATTTTAAAGGACCCTGTAATTCTGCTGCTCGATGAGGCAACAAGTTCCCTTGACTCTGAATCGGAAGCTCTTGTGCAGGAAGCGCTCCAGAACCTGATGAAGAACCGTACTTCGTTCGTCATAGCACATAGGTTGTCTACTATAAGGAAGGCAGATAAGATCATTGTTCTGGAAGACGGCCTGGTGAAAGAAAGCGGGACCCACGAGGAACTGATACGAATAGAAGAAGGCCTCTACAGAAATCTCAATAAACTTCAGTTATTTGAAAGTTAGTGTATCCCAGGGAAAGAATTATAGCGGTTTATTGCCTGGAATGTGCAACAAAAAAATGCCGAACTTATATTCACTCTTTCTGATTGGTAAAGCCTCTTTCTGAAACGGGTCAATATTCTTTAGATAATTTCCTCCCCGGTAGCACAGGCTGTATGGCGTGGCTATCAGTTGCCTTACCTCATTCTCAACCAACGCATATCTAAAACGCGCAGGGATTTTATAAGGCTTTATTTCCTCTTCAAACTTAGTATTGTCGTAAATGGGTTTAGTTATCATTTGTTGCTGCGCGAATGAAGGCACGACAAATAATAATAGGAAAAAAGCGACAAAATTCATCTTTTTCATAAGAGGAGAATTTAATTAAAAGTACTTCTTTTACTGATCATATCAGCAAATGTCGGATTTATATTTTCATCTTCACTTAATTGAGACAATTAAAGCTTACCGTATTTGCAAACTTCTATCATAATTCATCCTTCCTCGCTATCTTCGCACTCCTGTTTTAAGGATATTATTATGTACAGAACACATACCTGTGGAGAATTAAGAATGCAGCACGTTGGTAACGAAGTTACCCTTGCCGGATGGGTGCAAACAGTCCGTAAGTTTGGAAGTATTACTTTCCTAGACCTCAGAGACCGCTACGGCATCACTCAGTTATACTTCAACGAGGAGATGAACGCGCGTTTTGATGCCAACCCGCCCGGGCGCGAATTCGTCATCCAGGCTAAAGGCAAAGTACTGGAAAGAACCAATAAAAATGCCAAAATACAAACAGGTGATATAGAGATAGGGGTTGCAGATTTCACTATCATCAACAGCGCTGCTACACCACCGTTTACCATAGAAGAAGATACCGATGGCGGTGATGAACTCCGCATGAAGTACCGCTACCTCGACCTCCGCAGGCCCCCCCTGAAACGCAATCTCGAATTGCGTTATAAAGTAAACAGGTCGGTACGCAACTACCTCGACACCCAGGGTTTCTGGGATATCGAAACACCTTTCCTCATACGCAGCACCCCCGAAGGTGCGCGCGATTTTGTGGTGCCTTCGCGCATGAATGAAGGCCAGTTTTATGCATTGCCACAGAGCCCGCAAACCTTCAAGCAATTGCTGATGGTAAGCGGTTACGACCGGTACTACCAGATAGTAAAATGTTTTCGCGATGAAGACCTCCGTGCCGACAGGCAGCCCGAGTTCACACAGATAGATTGCGAAATGAGCTTCGTAGAGCAGGAAGATATTCTTAACACTTTTGAGGGATTATTCAAACACGTTTACAAAGACATAAAAGGAACCGAAATAACCGAGGCCTTTCCGCGCATGACCTTCGATGATGCCATGTGGCATTACGGCAACGACAAACCCGATATCAGGTTTGAAATGAAGATAGCGAACCTCAAAGCCCCATCCCGGCCTTCCCCCGAGGGGAAGGAGGTGTTACTTAACACGGGATTCAAAGTGTTTGACGATGCTGAAACGGTTTTGGCGATTGCCGTAAAAGGTGCCGCTGAATACACGCGCAAGCAACTCGACGAACTGACCGAATGGATAAAACGCCCTCAGATAGGCATGAGTGGGGTAGTGAACATCAAATGCAATACTGATGGCACCCTGAAAAGCAGTGTGGATAAATTCTTCAACGAAGAAAAATTAAAAGCAATTGCTTCCTTCTGCGACGCCAAACCGGGTGACCTTATCCTCATACTCGCAGGCGCCGAAACCCGCACCCGTAAAGCCATGAGTGAGTTACGCCTGGAGATGGGCAACCGCCTTGGCCTGCGCGATGCCACAGTTTACAAACCACTTTGGGTAATAGACTTCCCTTTGTTTGAATTTGATGAAGACGGCAAGCGCTGGGTAGCCCGCCACCATCCTTTTACTTCTCCAAAACCGGAACATATACCACTGATGGACGACCTCAGCCGCTATGCAGAAATAAAAGCAAATGCCTACGACATGGTACTCAATGGCACCGAAATAGGGGGTGGATCTATCCGCATCTTCCACCGCGATCTGCAGGAGAAAATGTTTGCAGCCCTCGGCATGACCAAGGAAGAAGCCCAGGATAAATTCGGCTTCCTCATGGGTGCCTTTGAATACGGAGCACCGCCCCATGGTGGCATAGCCCTCGGCTTCGACCGCTTCTGCGCCCTCCTCGGCGGCCAGGAATCCATCCGCGACTACATAGCCTTCCCGAAAAACAATTCAGGACGTGATGTGATGCTGGATGCACCATCAGGAATAGATGAGGTGCAGAAGAAGGAACTGGGGTTGAAGTAACGATAGCAGTTTGTACAATGCATTTGGATTATCTTGTGATACTATGAACAATAAAAGACGTTACTTCAAAAGTATACGAGAGTTACGTTACAGAATTTACTGTTGGTATAGCATTGCGAAGGTCGTAGCGCTTGTAACAGTAATTTTCTGCGGAATAGGGTGCACAGCTCAAGTGTCTGACAATATCAGATCAAAAGCTAGAGATTTTTTGATAAAGAGATCAAGCAGGCATGGCGATACAACTCGCTTAAGAGAAAAGATCTCATTTGGAGAAATTTTTTATGACTCTGTCTCAGATATTCGGGTTTATGCTTTTGGTTTGCATGACGGCCCACACTCAAAGGATTATTTGGCTGTATGTAATAAGTCTTGCACCGAAAGCATAATAATAGACTACAGAGATTATTACGAGCTTATGAATAACACTTTTAAAGCTATTCAAGACAAGAGAAATGCAGCATCAGATGACGAGGTCATGAAACTCTATAATGCCTTAACCACATTCTACAGAAGGAGTTACAACTATGTATTCAGGTGTGAATATAGGTAGATGGTACATTTGCTTGCCATTCCGCCGTTGCAGGTGTTCTTCACCTGCAACCTCGCGCACAAGAATTGTCTAAACCACCGCCATGCCTGCCCTGACTACCTGAGGCATACGCCTGGCAGGTTTCTTAAACAGGAGTACCCGCGCCGGTGAAGAAGAGCGACCAGAAGTAACGGCTTTCGATAATTGACGAAAGTTTAGCTAACTTTACCATATGAAATTAATTTAGAGTACTATGATTTCTTATAAAGAAAGTTCAAACATCACCCATAGTGAGCAACTCCATATTGATTTAGGTAAACGCAATATTTCTTCACATGTTAGGGCGCTGAAGTTTATTGACAAAGACACCAAACAGCATGTTATGTATTTGCCATCCTTCGAAATTTCGGGATATGGAGCAACAATAGAAAAGGCAAGTGAAATGGTTAAATGCTCAGTTACCGATTTCTTTTCCCATCTTTTATCATTAAGTCCGCAGCAAATTCAAACCGAACTTTCAGAATTAGGATGGAAGAAAAACCTGCTGGAAAAAAACTACTCAAGGCCATCTGTTGAAGGCGATAGTAGCCTGCAAAACATCAATGCCAAAGACAATAAGATAGAATTGGTAACCCTGATAGCTGCGTAAAATGGGGAACTTCAGGCCACTGCCTCTGAGGTGCTGGGAGGCATTTTTACGTATCATGGTTATGGTTGCGTAAGAACAAAGAGCCATGACCAGTGGACTAAAAAAGGGTACAGAACCATACCGGTTTGGGGTAATGAAAAAGAAATTCCCGCGATGCATTTGAAAACAAGTTGCAGAACGATTGGGTGTACACTTGAGGAATTATATGGATGGGCGGAGGTGAATTGTTAGGTGTTCCGCCGTTGCATGTGTTCTTCACCTGCAACCTTGCGAAGGACACTCGCATCGGACATCGCAACGCCGTCGTTGGTGTCCACACCAACGACCTCGCGCAGGACACTCGCGCATTTCAAAACATACTGCGACTGATCTTGTCCCAGCTGTCCACCGCTATTCCGCTCCAGTGGCGGTGGCACCCTTCAACTGCGGATTACTTTCGGCCATTGGGTTTCGACTACCGCTCTCATTTTATCAGGAATTAGTATCTTTGATAGAGATAAAGAAAATAGGATGACAACATCATCAATAAAGATCGACAGCAAAAAATACAGGATCATTTCCGAAAGTGATTACCTGACATTGATGCAGGACATTAAAGACTTGAAAAAAGTACTGAAGCGCCGCACCGAGCCTGGTGTTGAGGCGCGTACGTTTTTTAAAACTGCTGAAAACAAACCAAAGACCAAAAAGTGAGTTACACGGTAATCATCAAAAAGACCGCGCAAAAACAAATACTCGGTCTCCCTAAAATTTACTTTGAAAAGGTAAAGAATGCTATTCTCGCGCTCGAAAAAATCGCGCGACCCGCAGGGTGTACAAAATTAACAGGAACAACAAACATCTACCGAATAAGAGTCGGGCCATACCGGATAGTTTACTCCATTGAAGATAAGGTTCTTGAGATTTTCGTTTTTGATGTGGATGACCGGAAGGATGTATACAGATAATTGATACCGCCGGCGCAAGTTTGCCGCTATGACCTTGTTTATTGGCCAACTCGTGTCTACGCAATTCCGCCAGTCTGCACTGGAATTCTTTTTACTGAAACCAGATTGGAGTTGTCATGCTCCTAACTAGAGAACTCAAATGGCTGCCACACAAACTATTGGAGCAAACCCAAGCTCCACCCCAAAATTTACATCTATAATAAATAATCCCTAACTTAACGTCTGTTGAACAAACGACTCCCATACCTCCTCCTATTGCTTATCCAATTGATAAGCCTGTCCTCCTACGCCCAAAACATTTTCAATGGCATCCTCCGAAACAGCCTCGATTCATCAGCCATCCCATCTGCCGGTATTACCCTGAAAGAAACAGGCACCACCGTCCTCACCAATGACAGCGGCAGGTTCCAATTCTTCCTTAACCGCAATCCGAAACAGGTAACCATTACCATAGAAGCCATCGGCGCAAAGAAAACTCTAAACATCAAACACCCTTTCGATAAAGAACAGATCATCTACCTGGATATAAGCGCAAACATGTTGGATGAATTTGCACTAAAAGGTCTCTCTGCAGAAGAGGTAGTTCACATGGCCGTTGCATCCATCCCTGCCAACTACGCCGACTCAGGCTATTTCGACTATTCTTTTTACCGCAGGTACCAGAAAGTTAATGGCCGCTATATGAACCTGATGGAAGCATACCCTGCTGTCATGTTCCGGCTTACAAAGAATAAGCAAAGGATCAACTCGGTCGAGGCCTTTGCAGTAAATGAATTGAGACGAACCACTTTTCATTCCGACATCTCCAACGTGATCGAAGATAACCCCGTTGATCTGCTGGAAGTAAACCCTGTTTATCATCTGCAGGGCAGTTCCCTGTATCCCGGCAGGTTTTCCAGCTACAGTTTCAGTTTCGATACGGTGAACAAATCCATTGATGAGTACCATATTAAATACCGGTGCAATAGTTTTTCCTCCGATCACCACGGCATCCTTGATTACGACGAGCGCAACCTCAAAGGTGAAACATGGGAGACCGGAGAACTGGTCATAGAAAGGAGATCATTTGCCATAAAGAAATTTCACCGCATCTCACACCGCCACGAAGACTATGATTACATACGCTTACCGCAACCGAACAACCGGGTCTCCTATTTCTACCGCTACTATTTTTTCAGCTTTGTCGGTGGCGACCTGCTGGCGGAATATGCACCACACAATGGCAAGTGGTATTTGAAGAAACTAACCAGGCAATATACCGATGAATTCGAAGACTATTTGATCGGTACCACCGACTTTTCTATTACCGATAACTTTGAATGGTATTCCGGCACCATTTCCCGCTATACCACCGCCGATTATGTTGACAAGTTTTTCTCAAAAATGGCGACGGCAATACACTCCTATGATACCGCATTCTGGGACCAGGCAGTTCCTCCGTTTCAATATATTGACCTGCCCACCATCTGCAATGACCTCCGCAAGGGCGGCTCCCTCATCTCCCAGTTCACCAGTGAAGCCAAACTGGATGACCCCAAAAGAAAGCCAATCAGCAAGCGCAAGTGATACCAATCCTCAATATAAATTAGTCTGACCTCATTTACCTATAAACCCCGGTCCTAAAAGGGAGGTGCTATTAGCAACCCTTATTTTTTGGACTAATTTAACTTAGGTATTGGTATAATTATACACCAATCACCAAGCAGAAAGCCGAACGAACAATAGAAAGTTGAAAACATATTCTCTTGTGAAGCCCCTTTAGGGGTTTGGGGATTTAGGGTTGTAATTGGCCTTTACAACTCCACCCCAGCCCCAAAAACAACCCTGCCGTTCTTATCACTATACTCCGGCGTAACGTGATAAAAGTACCCCATATTCAAAGTCAGGTAGTAGAGATTCAGGTAGCGAACCCTGAAAATATTATTCAGCAATAACCCCACCTCTTGATACCCATTGTCAGGTACTGAGAAAGCCACATATTTCTGTGCCTCAGGGTGGGAGAGGGTGCCGTAAAGCAATCCATATTGCAGGCAGATGTTTGGCGCAGAGCTGTAAATAAAATCAGGCTCTTCCAGTTTGAACAGCTTCCAGTCAAAATCATGCCGCAAAACAACATTCACAAACTGGTCGGTATAATAAGCGTAAGGGTACATGGTCAGCATACCTCCAAATGCATAAATAGAAGTACCTGATTTATCATCATACCTGAAACCGTTTCCGGCAAACAGTTTATTCAGCGGAAGTTGATCACTGCTCCACAATTTTCCACCCTCCACCAATATATGTTCAAAACCCAGCCTGTTGATATGTTTATGCCATTGCACCGCCGTTACCACCTGTGTATAAGGCATTTCCACCGATCCGCTTTCCACCGATCCTGTTGTTATCTTTCCGTAAAGAATAGGATACCTGCACCCTGTACGTGTATAATAACCGAAGAAAGGTGCGGTACGTTCAGCAAATGCATACCTGAACAGAAGCGATGCCTCCTTAGCGGTAAATGTGGTCAGTTCAATTCCTTTGTGGTCAAGTGCATACAGGTATTTTGGGATGATCTCCTGCTGGCTGCCAGCCATTTCGAAATTCCAGTATCCTGTTTTCCTCCTCACCGAAAATGTATATGCCTTTATTTCGTCCACCCTGTTGAGCAGGTAGGTTTTCAGGTAGTTCTTGTCCAGTTCCCGGTCTAGGTGAATGCGCCCGGGTTCTATGATATCATCGGTATAACCTGCTTTAAAAACAAATTCTTTATACCTGTCCGCATACACCTCTGCAAAAGCTCCGTACTTCCATTGCCTGTCACCAAAGCCATAACCTCCCCATCCGCCTGCCGACAGCCATTTTACCAGGTTTTCGTTTGTTTGTATGCCCAGTCCCAAACGGATCTGCTCATAATGGTTATAACTGAAAATACGTTTAAGCTCAACATCAAACGGGCCAACGGGCACCTTTCCTTCCGGCAGCTTCGACAAATAATTCAGGTACCGGTCTATATGGTAGGTCTGCCCAATGCTGTCTGTGAATTTATAGGTCAATTTCTCTTTTGCGGTCAGCTGTTCAGGCCGCAACCTGTTCCATATTTCATCATCAGCCTCATCAGCTCTTTTTGATAATTTAATTGTATGCGATTTATCAAATCTGAAATCCGGGTCTTCACCGAAAGAAACCGAATCTATCAATGAATTCCCCTTCATATGCAGCGTCATCACAGTGCCGCCTGATTTCTGATCCCAGTCTATTACATAATTCAGGTGTTTGGGAAACCATCTTTTATCCGAATCATTCAAGACCACCTCTTCATATTGTTGTTCCAAACGCACATTCATTTTCAGCATGCTGTCATTTGCCCTTGCTACCAGCCGGGATATGGCATATTTGTCAGAGTTTATGTAAACCACCCCTGTCATATTATTAGCCCTCAATCCCTTCGGCCTGAAACTTAACGCCCAGATGGTATCATTTCCCTGAATGATTTCATCGGTCAGGCTAAACAGGTAATATTGTTCAAAACCCCTGCTTACCGGGTTGTGATAGTCTTTGCCGTTAAGGGTTATATAATCATTGTAGCCATGAAATGGCAGTATATCGGTTACCATGCTGGTGAACATAGATTTCTTCAATCCGGAAAATCGTGTTGCAACTACCTCCTCCTGCAATTGCTGTGGGGCCCGCCATGTGCGTATGCTATAGGTCTCTGACATTAGTAAGTGCTGGTTCCCGAGGTATTCTTTAACCTCCCTGTTATCCTTTGCGGTGTCGTTGATTACGGAATCGGGCAGGGTAGCGTCCGCTATCATTTTATAATACACATGACACCGGTACCAGTCATACTTATCAGGGTTGTTAGCGCCCTTATTGGCAATGGCATTATTCAGTATCCTGCGCATTTTTTCATATGGGGGCCTGATTACAACGCCCTCCAGGTATTCTGCATCAGGCTGAAGGTATAATACCGGACCACCTGTAAAGGGCAATGGTATGCTTAGTGGCTTATACCCCAGGCATGAAATTTCCAGGTACCTGACTCCTGCCAGTTCTTGTCCGGGTATTTCAAATTTCCCGTTCAGGCCCGCTACCATTCCATGCCCGTTGTTCCCGGTTTTGATAGTGGCAAACGGAACCGGTTCTTTTGTTTTGGCATCTAACACCTGCCCTCTTATGTTTCCCTGACCAAAAAGGTGGCAGCGAAATACCAGGAAACAAAGTAATAACAGTAATGTTTTTCCATTCACAAAGGGTGTATTTTTTTACTTGGGCAATGAAACAATAAAGGTTGTACCTTTTGATACTTCGGATTCAACTTTTATATCTCCGCCTATTTTTTCGATAAGCTTTTTAACGATTGCCAGTCCGATACCCCTGTCTTTTCCATCATTTTCATGATCGGGTAATCTCCTGAACAATTCGAAAATTTGTGCCCTTTCTTCTTCAGGGATACCAACACCATTATCTTTTATCTCGATAGTATATTGCAGTGGAGTTTCATGAAGTAAGAGCTCAATATTGATTGTTTCTTTATTATTGTACTTAAGCGCATTGTCCATCATATTCAGCAAAATCTGTTTAAGCGCTACCCGGTTTGCCATTATCATTTTGTCTTTCCTGTCAAAAGATAGGGTCGCTTTGTCCTGTGCTTTTAACACTCCAATAATTTCTTCAATAAGCCGGGTGAAATTTATTTCTTCTCTTTGTTCTGATAACAGGTGTGTTGACCTGGAATAATTGAACACAGCTGTTATCAGGTCGGTGAAGATCAGAGCTGAGTTGTGAATGTAATTAATGTATTCATTACCTTCCTCATCCAGTTTGCCTGAGTAATTATTCTTAAGCAGATCGGTAAGGGAGATCATTGCGTTTAACGGGCTTTTGAGGTCGTGAGCTGCAATGGTGGTAAAGTTCTCCAGGTCGGTATAAGCAGTTTTTGATTCTTCAATCTTTTGTGCCAGTTGACCATTTTTTATTTTCAGATCAATAAGCAGAGCGGTTTGTCTTACCAAAGATTGCAGTGCAGCTAATTGTTTCGGATCTAGTTCACGGGGTTTATGATCCCAGATACATAAAGCGCCTAAAACAGTACCTTCCTGACCAATTAAAGGTATACCTGCATAGAAGGCAACATAAGGCTCTTCTTTTACCAATTGCATATTTCTGAACCGGTAATCTTTATGCAGATCAGAAATTATAATTGCATCATGAGGATGATGCAAGGCTTGATCACAAAAAGCGAATTCGGCTGTTGCTGCCGCGGTGGTAAGCGGGTGGCCTGACCTGAACCATTTCCGTTCTGAGCCAATAATACTGATTAATGTTACCGGAAAATGACACAACCCGGAAACAATATGGCATATATCATCAAAGTCGGCTTCCTGCACTGAATTGGCAGCAGAATAATTATTTAATTTTTCCTGCTCATTTTCCTGTACCGGAACAATATTCATGAATAGTTTTTATTTTGGTGCAAAGATAGTTTTCAATAACAATAATTAAGGTTACTCATGTAAAAATAGCCCCTTTTTGTTTTTATTGGAATATTAATGCAATTATTCTATATTCGTTATCGGTAGTTCAAGCATCTTTTTTATCTTTTGAACTTATATAAGACTGTATGATCGTTTATAGCCTGCTATTGGTTACTTTTTTTATATGCTTGCTTAGCCTGCTTGTGTTATGGCGGGCGACATGCCTGCAGTTGCCGGAAGGATGGCTTATCCTGCTTTTATCAATTTCTATGCAGGTTTTTATTTATTTATATGGTACCTGGGTATTTGTATCCGTGTTTGCAAAATATTTGTTTGCTCTTTGTTTTATTATTACCTGGATAGTGGGTGCAATAAGAGCAAAGCACGGGAAGGTCAAAAGATTCGAGAGGCTGAGCAAATGGGTAAGTTTATTTTGTTTGATAATTTTTGGCACATTGTGCGTCCTGTATTTTACGGGCACTACAGGCAAGCCTTATGGGTACGCAAGGTTAGCCCTGCCTTTTAAAACCGGGAAGTACCTGGTATTACAGGGAGGGAAAGGGTTGCCAACTAATTTATTCCACTATAAATTGAGAGGCGCGGTATATGCAATGGATATAGTGAAGCTGAACAAGTGGGGCAACAGGTCTAATTCAATATTTTCGAAACGACCGGAGGATTATGAAATTTTCAATGATACTGTTTACAGCCCCTGTGCAGGCCATGTTTTAAAAGCCCTGGATGAGAATAAAGATAACATTCCGCCGATACGGAAAAGAGGGCCAGGTAATACCAACCAGGTGTTGATTGATGCTGATTCAATGTATGTTTTTATGGCGCATTTTAAATATAAAAGTGTTTTTGTTAAGGCCGGAGATGTTGTATCCATCGGGCAGCCAATTGGGTGCGCAGGTAATTCCGGGTTTAGTTTAGAGCCTCACCTGCATATTCAGGCGCATGCAAAAACCGATAAGACAATACCATGGTACAAGGAAAAGCCTTTGCTGATTGAATTTGACGGGAGGAGTTATTTGCTGTTTGAGGAGATTGATGCGGGTGGAAGGTAAAACTTCGCATAAATGGGGGGCAGTTATTTGATTTCCTGCGAGGTAGATTTGTCAACTTTTTAAAAGTTGACAAATCTGAACGTAACGCTTCCCATAGCAGATCAAAGAGTAACTCCGAATTTTTCTCCGACCTGGATTAGTTCATTGATCACACTTTCTACAATTGGAATTCCGGTTTTCAAACGAATATTTTCCAGTTCTCTTTCAGGGTCGCCGGGAATTAACACCCTTTCATAACCATCGGCTGGTTTTGCGTTTCTGAACCGTTCTATCCAGTTATCCATGTGGTGTTTGAATTCATCAGTGGGGCGGAATGCATCTATTCGCATGGCTCCAAAGAAATGACCAAGGCCCTTACCGGGCATATTATCCGGTATAGGCACATAGGCCGGGAACGGCGGGGCCCATGGGCCGTAACTGGCGCCGCTAAGAACTGCGGAGAAAATGTCAACTATACTGCCTAAGGCATAGCCTTTGTGGCTGCCATGCCCGCGGTCGCTGCCGAGGGGCAGGAGTGCGCCTTGTTTTTTCAGCACATTTGCGTCAACAGAATCTTTGCCATCTTTATCCTGTGCCCAACCTAAAGGTGTATTGGCATTTTTGCGCTGCAATATTTCCAGTTTGCCGTTGGCAGCAGTGGTAGTTGCAAAGTCGGCTACAAAGGGTGGCTGTTTGCCGGCAGGAATGGCAACAGCTATTGGATTAGTTCCCAGCATTCTTTCAATAGAAAACGTAGGTGCAACCAGCGCACTGGCATTGGTCATTGCTATTCCTGTCATATCCTGCTGCAATGCCATCATAGCATGATAACCGGCTATGCCGAAGTGGTTACTGTTGCGCACACTCACCCATCCGGTGCCAACATTCTTCGCCTTATCAATTGCCACCTGCATGGCAAAGGGCGCTACAACCAGCCCTAACCCGCCATCGCCATCCACAACGGCTGTGGAAGGGGTTTCATGTACTATTTTTATTTGTGGTTTTGCATTTATTCTGCCCGCCTCCCAAAGTCTGACATACCCGCTAAGCCGTGCAACACCGTGGCTGTCAATACCACGCATATCGGCAGCTAACAAAACTTTGGTGGCTATTGTTGCATCAGGTTCACTGCAGCCGATACTAATAAATATTTTGAACGTGAAGTTGTATAACTGATCGTAAGAAAAAGTTTGTTGCATGGGGATGCAAGTTAAAACAAGCTACTAAATATTTGGGGGACCTATTGCAAATTAATGATAAATATATCCGAGAGCTCGTTGCTTAATTATGAGTTTAATTTTTACTTTTATGGGCGTTGCTATTGGAATTCAATGGTAACATACCTGATAAAATTATTTTTTACCATTTCAAACATACAAGATGAAAGCAATTTGTATTCTTATGCTGGCTGCAATAGGTTTTAATGCAACGGGGCAAACAACGATCAACAATGGTGGTTTTGAACTGTGGGGAAACCCCAGTCCGGGTATTGCTGCTGAGCCTACACATTGGTATTCAAACAAATCCGGGTCAGCCATTGCGGTACTTGGACCACAAACTTGTTTCCAGGAAGCGACAATTGTTCACTCTGGAACCTATTCAGTGAAGGTTGTTACTGAAAACTATTTAGGTACCGCTGTAAATGGGGTTGTTACTACGGGAGTAGTTAATGCACCGACAATATCCAGTAAGGATAGCGGCTATATCGGTACAACTAATTATACTACACCTACTGACCAAAGGCGGATGAGTTTTACCAGCCGCCCCGATAGCCTTGTAGGCTGGTATCAGTATGTATCAGGTGGAGCAGGTGAGCAGGCAAAGATCCGTGCTATATTGCATACAGGTGATTATTATGACCCTGAAACACCAACCAATTCGTATCACCCTGACCCAACCGCTAATAAGATAGCAGATGTGACCTTTCTGGGGCCTGCATCCAATGTATCGTCCTGGACGCGGTTCAGTGTGCCGTTCCATTATTATAGCACTTCTTCTCCGGCATATATTATGATCAATGTAACCTCATCTGCCAACCAGGCTACTACAATAATGGGCAGTACGCTTTACCTGGACGACATCCAGGTAACATATAATATTGCTGAAGCCGTAACGAATATTGGAATGAAGCCTGAAAATGCAAACGTTTACGCTAATGCGAAAAGGGTTTATGTGGGTTTTTCTGATGGAAATGGTGAACAGTCTCTGTTAACTATTTATGATCTGACAGGTAGAGTTGTTTTTTTCCAATCCATAGAAAATAGCCAATTTGCTTCCTTTTATCTGGCTGACCTGAATACCGGGATATATCTGTTTCAGCTGAATAATAAAGATTATCGTAAAACAGGTAAACTTTTTATTCAATAATCAAGCTGATATTAATTTTCTATAATGCACTTACGGATACTTAGCGGTATTGTTGGGATAGTAGTGTTTTTTTCCGGTAGCTCGTTAGCTCAATCAACCGGGGTTTTAAAAGGTAAAGTCATTTCTGCGTCCAAGAATGAACCTTTAAGCAGTGCCACCATCAGATTAGTATCTGATCTGTCAACAGGTACTGTAACCGACCTTGACGGAAACTATACACTTGTATTGGATTCGGGTTACCACAAGCTGTTTTGTGGTTACATCGGCTATGCATCTGATACCTTTGTAATTCATATCTCAACGGGTGCATACACCGAAAAAAATATCAACATGCAGCCTTCGTCTGAAATATTAAAAACGGTGGTTGTTTCATCCGGTAAGTTTGCCCAGAATCTTGAGGAGCTTACAGTGTCAATGGAAGTACTTAAGCCCGGTCTTATTAACAATAAAAACACAACAAGTATTGAGACAGCCCTGGAGCAGGTGCCCGGGCTTTCAATAATTGACAATGATCCGCAGATTCGCGGAGGCAGCGGATTTACTTTCGGTGTTGGAAGCAGGGTAGCTATTGTTGTAGATGGTATTCCCATGCTGAGCGGTGATGCCGGAAGGCCTGAGTGGAGTTATATTCCTGTTGAGAATATTGCCCAGATTGAGATCATAAAAGGTTCTTCTTCCGTACTGTATGGTTCGTCAGCTATCAATGGCGTAATAAATGTCAGGTCAGCATATCCAACGAGTACACCAAAAACAACCATCAGCTATTCGGTTGGTGAATATAGTCAACCAATGCAACCGGCCCAAAACTGGTATAACGGGGCGATACCTGGTTTCATGAATCTCAACTTTCTGCATTCTGAGATAATCAATCATAACCTTGATCTTGTGATCGGGGGCAATTTCAACCTCGACCAGAGCTATATAGGCCCTGCGCCACCAATGGGCTATATTGACCCAACCGTTAAAAAAGCATTATTGCTCACAGATTCAATCCCCACCTTTTCAAACAGGGATATGCTTAAGGAAAGAGTGCGGCTGAATTTTAATTTACGGTATCGTTCGAAAAAAGTTAAAGGCCTCAGTTATGGAATTAACGGAAACGGCATGCTAAACAAAACCAACATGGTACTGGCGTGGTTAAGCGATTCACTAGGGCTGTACAAGGGATATCCCGGAGCTGTATTTTTAGAGAACCAGACCTTTTTCAATTTAGATCCATTCATCAGATACGATGCTGGGGAGGGTGTGACCCATAGTCTCGTAAGCAGGGTATTTCATACCGATGACGAGATGACAAATAACCAATCTACAAATGGCACGCTATATTATGCAGAATATCAGTTGCAAAAAAAATATAAGGATATAGGGCTAACCTTTACAGGTGGCATAGTTGGAAGTTTATCTACCACTCATGCACAACTTTATGATTCAAGCGGCACGCCAAATAATAAAGTAACTAACGCTGCAGGGTACCTGCAGATTGACAAAAAATTCTGGGACATATTGAATCTGTCGGGGGGAGTGCGTTATGAGTATTTCCAGACAAATAACCTGCCCGGTGCAGCGCAGCCAATTTACAGAGCCGGTGCAAGTTTGCAGGTGCTTAAAGGCACATGGATAAGATCATCATTTGGTGATGGTTACAGGTATCCAACTATCACGGAAAGGTACATTTCAACCAAGGCCGGACTATTTGGGGTATTCCCAAACCCCGGCCTGCAACCTGAGACCAGCAGGAATTTTGAGTTAGGATTAAAACAGGGGTTTAAAATCGGTGATTGTATGGGTTATCTCGATATAGCGGGTTTTCAGCAGAATTATCACAATACCATCGAATACCTCTTCGGTGTATGGGACCCGACAATTTCTTTGGTTGGATTTAAGTTTGTTAATACCGGTGATTCACGGGTTAGCGGTGCAGATATTTCCATGGCATGTTCAACACCGGAAAGCAATAAAAGATTTGGCCTGACTGCTTTAGTAGGTTATACCTACGTAGATCCTGTTTCGTTAACTCCTAATCTTGTATATGCCCATACAAAAAATTTCCAGGGTGGACCCGGTGATTCAGTAAGTTACAAAAACAGCAGTCTGGATACAACAGGAAATGTTTTGAAATACAGGTTTAAGAACATGGTAAAAGTAGATGTGGAAGTGAGAATATTTAAATTTGGGTTAGGGGTCAGCTACCGGTATTACAGTAAAATGCAGAACATAGATAATGCATTCCAGACAATTGAGAATCTGACTAAAGATCTCAACAGCAGTTATCCCAAATTCCAGACTATTAATATTGTGAACTACTGGGAAATACATAAGAACTTCAGTGTTTTCGACGCCCGTGCCAGTTACCGACTTTCAGACAGGCACAAAATATCAGTTGTTTGCAATAACCTGTTCAATGTAGCTTATTTCCTTCGTCCATTGAAAATTGAGGCGCCAAGAACACTGGCTTTGCAGTATGTTTATTCTTTTAATTAAATTGCAGGATTTATTTTGTTATCTTCACTTATGCTAAACTGGAGATCAATACTTGGATTGGTATTATTACTTGCCGGATTGAATGAGTTTTATAATGTGCAGACCCACCCTGAGGCAGTTCAATTAAATTTTCCCCATCTGTACCTTAAAATAGCCTGCATTATCTGGATCATTGCAGGTGTTTTTTTAATAGTGAAAGGCATAAAGAATAAGGCCAGTTAACCTGTTTACTTCTTATTGGTGATCATTTTTCAGGTGACCACCGTCATATATATATCATAAGGTGTTTGGTAATTTTACAGGTTCTAATTATGTCTACCCCCCATATAGTAACAAAAGGCCTTACAGATGAGGATGTCAGGACTTCGAGGCTGAAGTATGGGCGCAATGTATTGACCCAGGAAAAACAAAGCGGGCTCATTTCTTTAATAATAAATCTATTTAAGGAGCCAATGTTCCTGCTGTTACTGGTTGCGGCGGCAATATATTTTATAAGTGGTAAAACAGGGGATGGTATATTTATGGTAGCGGCCATTATGCTCGTATTCACCATTTCATTGTACCAGGAAACCAGAAGCCGGAATGCGCTGGAAGCTTTAAAAAAACTTACCCGGCCTCAGTGTAAAGTCGTGAGGAACGCGGCTATAACCGAAATCAAAACCGAAGATATAGTTGTTGGTGATTACCTGGTTGTGGATGAAGGCAGTTCTGTACCTGCGGATGGGGACATTGTTCAATGCAATGATTTTTCCGTAAATGAATCAATGCTTACGGGGGAGTCATTACCGGTTGCGAAGACTTTGACTGAGCCGGATAACCGGTTATTCCAGGGAACTACAGTTGTCAGCGGGCTGGCAATTTGCAAAGTATCGGCCATAGGTAACAATACCAAACTTGGAAAGATTGGTACTAGTTTGTCGGAAATAAAAGAAGAGGCTACACCATTACAGCAACAGGTTACCCATTTTGTGAAGTTAATGGCGATCACCGGAGGTGTAGTTTTCGCAATAGTATGGGCCATAAATTACAGCCATTCCCGTGATATTCCTGACAGCCTGCTTAAGGCGCTTACACTCGCCATGAGCATTATCCCGGAAGAAATTCCCGTAGCTTTTACCACTTTTATTGCGCTGGGCGCATGGCGGTTGATGAAACTGGGCATCATTGTAAAACAAACCAAAACGGTGGAAACACTGGGTAGCGCTACGGTAATCTGTACGGATAAAACAGGTACGATTACTGAAAATAAAATGTCGCTGGCAAAACTGTATGTGTTTGGCAGAAATAGTATTATTACCCTTAAAGAGCAATTGGCAGATGATGAGAAAGAAGTGATCCGTATGGCCATGTGGTCGAGTGAGCCGGTACCATTCGATCCAATGGAGGTAGCGCTGCACCTGGAATATGCTAAGTATCATATAACTGATGAAAGGTCAAATTACCGGATGGTTCATGAATATCCTTTAGGCGGCAAGCCGCCTATGATGACCCATATTTTTGAAAACGGGTCTGGCCACAGAATCATAGCTGCCAAGGGAGCTCCTGAAGCAATGATCAGGGTCTCAGATTTGTCTGATGCCGAAAAAGAAAGAATTACAGCAGCCGCAAATTCATTATCGTGTGAGGGCTACCGTGTATTAGGGGTAGGGGAGACCGAATTTTTTGGGGATGAATTTCCCGAACATCAGCACCAGTTAAGGTTCATTTTCAAAGGGCTTGTGGCATTTTATGATCCGCCAAAAGAAAACATCAGAACGGTGTTTGAGGCTTTCTATAATGCCGGTATCAACGTGAAGATAATAACGGGTGATAATGCTGCAACTACCGAAACAATTGCAAGCCAGATCGGTTTTCACGGCGCTGAACATGCGCTGAACGGGGAAGAGTTAATGTCAATGACGGAAGCGGAACTGGAGGAAAATGTAATGCGGATCAATATTTTCACCCGGATGTTTCCTGAAGCAAAGCTGAAAATTATTCATGCACTGAAAGCTAAGGGGCAGATAGTAGCCATGACGGGCGACGGTGTAAACGACGGGCCTGCGCTGAAGGCCGCCCACATTGGCATTGCCATGGGCAGCAAGGGGTCAGAGACAGCCAAACAAGCTTCATCCATGATACTCATCTCCGATGACCTGGCGAAAATGGTGGATGCTGTTGCTATGGGAAGGAAAATTTATGCCAATCTTAAGAAAGCCATCCAATACATTATCTCTATCCATATTCCCATCATACTTACCGTGTTTATTCCACTTGCACTTGGCTGGATATATCCTAACATTTTTTCGCCGGTGCATATTATTTTCTTTGAGCTGATAATGGGGCCTACCTGTTCCATAATTTATGAAAATGAGCCTATGGAAAAGAACGCGATGCTGCAAAAGCCAAGGCCTTTTGCAGCAACATTCTTTAGCTGGAAGGAACTAACAACAAGCCTTGTTCAGGGAGTTTTCATAACTGCAGGAGTACTCGTAACCTACCAGTTAGCTGTTCATAACGGATATAATGAGGCTATAACAAGAACAGCGGTATTTATTACATTGATAACCGCCAACATCTTTCTTACTTTGGTAAACCGCTCCTTTTATTATTCTGTCATTACCACCCTTGGATATAAGAACAACCTTGTTCTTATCATCATTGGTATCACCGTTTTAATATCAGGTTTGCTGATCTTTATTGCGCCGCTCAGCGATTTCTTCCAGTTTGAAAAACCAGCCCTTTCGCTCATTGGTATCAGTATTGGCAGTGGGTTTGTTTCTGTTATATGGTACGAAGCGGTGAAATGGTGGAAAAGAAGAAAAGTGATTTGAAATAATTGCATTATTATTATTAGTATGTATTGAAATTATTTCAAATGCCGGGTCATTTCACTAAAATTTAGCCCTCAGTTCTTACCTTTGCGCCCTCAATATGGAAGTTACAGTTCAGATAATTAATAAATCACCGCATGAATTGCCGGGATACCAGACGAATGGAGCCAGCGGAATGGATCTGAGGGCGTGGCTTACGGAACCTGTTACTTTACAACCGATGGCACGAAAATTAATTCCTACAGGTATTTATATTGCCCTGCCCGACGGTTTTGAAGCCCAGGTAAGGCCTCGTAGTGGTTTAGCCATCAAGAGGGGGCTGACAGTAGTAAATTCACCGGGAACGATAGATAGTGATTACCGGGGAGAGGTGATGGTAGCCTTGATCAATTTGTCGGGTGAGGATCAGGTTATTAACGATGGTGAGCGGATAGCACAGATGATCGTATCGAAATATAATAAAGTAGTATGGGATAATGTTGAAGTGCTGGAAGAAACAACAAGAGGAACAGGTGGTTTTGGTCACTCCGGTGTAATGTGAAAATTTGAAAATATGGAAATTTGAAAATGGGAATCCATTTGGTTTGAATTTCTTCAGAATATTTTAAACTTAAAGAAATCTAATGAACATAATTATTCCAATGGCAGGCATGGGTAAGCGCATGCGCCCGCATACACTCACAACGGCTAAGCCATTATTACCGATAGCAGGTAAACCAATAGTGCAAAGATTAGTAGAAGATATTTTAGCAACCTGCAATGAAAAAGTGGAAGAAATAGCCTTCATCATAGGGCCTTCCTTTGGAAAGGATGTGGAAACGCATCTGTGTAAAGTTGCTGAAGCCCTCGGCGCCAAAGGAAAAATATGCTACCAGGAAACGGCATTGGGCACAGCCCATGCTATTTTGTGCGCCGGTGATTCGCTTAAAGGCAACGTATTTATCGCATTCGCTGATACATTGTTCAAAGCCACTTTCAGTATAGACACCGGCAAGGATGCAATAGTATGGACACAGAAGGTGGATGACCCGCGGGCCTATGGTGTGGTAAAACTGAATGCAAATAGTGAAATTGAGGCCTTTGTAGAAAAGCCACAGGATTTTGTTTCAGACCTGGCAATTATAGGCGTTTATTATTTTAAGGATGGCGAGGGATTGAAAAAGGAAATAGAGCGCCTGATTGATAATAACATAATGCTGAAAGGTGAATACCAGATCACAGATGCAATGGAACATATGCTGCAAAACGGTGTTAAATTTTATACCGGGCAGGTGGAAGAATGGTTTGATTGCGGTTTCAAAGATTCGGCAGTTTATACCAACCAACGTATACTGGAAATTAAAGCAGGTTCCGAACAATTAATTACTGCTACTTCAACGGTTACACAATCTTTTATTATCCCGCCATGCTACCTGGGCGATAACGTAATTATTAAAAACTCGGTTATCGGGCCTCATGTTTCAGTAGAAAAAGGCACAATAATTGAAGATTCAAGGATAACAAACAGCATTATCCAGGCCGATAGTATTGTTAAAAATGCGCTAATAGACAACTCCATCTTAGGGAAAAACGTAACTTACATTGGTAAACCGAATGATTTAAGCCTCGGTGATTTTTCAACACAAATATGAATTTTAATCAATTCAAAATATCGGGACTTATTTTCTTCTGTATCCTGGCAATAAACCCATGCTCCTACGCACAGAATGGTGTACCGGATTCTATTGAATTGTCTCATGCAGGGAAGAATGCAAAGACTGATGAAATATACTTTGAAGCGCTCAAAGCGTTAATGCATGACGATGACCGGCAGGCCACTGCATTGCTTCAGCAGTTTATCGCAGTGAGGCCTGAAGTTTCATCTGCCTGGTACGAATTAAGTAAGCTAAGCTATAACGACAAAAACATTGATAAAGCGGAAGAATATATCAAAAAGGCATTGTCTCTCGACCCGGAGAACAAATGGTATAAGGAAGAATTAGCGACCCTGCTTGCAGACCGTGGTTCCTACCTGGAGGCTGCCAAAATTATAGCTGAGCTTGCCAGGTCAATGCCGCAGGATAAAAGTTATCCCCGGTATGCTGCAGATTATTTCCAGAAAGCAAAGAAGTATGAAGAAGCGCTATCCTGGATTGATAAAGCATTGCTTAGAAATGCGAATGATGAAGAAATATTGATGCAAAAGGTGCAGCTTTATCTTGCTATGAACAAGACGGAAAAAGCTGCTGAGGTGATCAGGCAATTAATAGTGAAGCAACCCAAAAACGGGAAGTACTATAAATGGCTTGGCGACCTGTATGATAATAACAAAATGCCTGAAAAAGCCACTGAAGTTTATGAACAGGCAAAGCAGATATTGCCTGACGATGTGGCAGTGCAGTATGGTGTTGCAAGGCATTATCTCCTTATCGGTGATACGGTATCCTACAGGTCTTTTATTAAGAATGCGATCTCAAATAAAGAAATTGATGCGGAAACCCAGCTTCAAATGCTCAGCGAGCACCTCCAGACTTTACCCAACGATTCTGTAGTAGCCGCGGAGGGATTACCTATCGCGAGGCAATTGGTTGCCCAACACCCGGATGATGCGCAGGTTTTGTTGTCGTATGGTGACTTGCTGGAAGGTAATACCAAGCATGACAGCGCCATGATGGCCTATAAAAGAGCAGTTGAGGTTAATCCCGGTAAATTTGAATATTGGGAAAAACTGCTTATCGGTTATACGGAAAAGAAAGATGCTGATTCACTGATAAAATACAGCGGGAAGGCGATGCGCCTGTTCCCTAATGTGGCGATAATATCTTATTTCAACAGCATAGGATACATGAATAAGAAAGATTATCCACACGCTGTTGCAGCCATCAAAAGAGCAATAGATATGCAGCCTGAAACGGACAAACCGGTTTTGGCAAGCATGTATTCTGTGCTTGCAGATATTTACCACAGCAATAAGCAGGATGACCTCTCTGATAAAGCATTTGTAAAATCGCTTGAGTTTGACCCTGCCAATCCGACTGTACTTAATAATTACAGTTATTATCTTTCGGAGCGGGGAGTAAAACTGGATGAGGCGGAAAAAATGTCGCAAAAATCGCTGGATCTGCGACCCGATGAAGGTACATTCCTGGATACATACGGCTGGATACAGTACAAGAAAGGTAATTACCTTAAAGCGAAAGATTTCGTTGAACGTGCTATCAAAATTGCAGGGATCAAAGCAGATGCTACCTTGTATGACCACCTGGGTAATATCTGCTACCAGATGAATGAAAAGAGCAAAGCTGTAGAATACTGGAAGATTTCAAAGGAAAAAGGTGGAGACGATCCCCTCATTGATAAAAAAATAAGTGAGGGAAAACTTTATGAATAAAATTGCCGGAATTGCTTTATTTCTGATCATTTGCGGATGTTTTTCTTCATGCTCTTTCCGTAAGCTGGTGAAGGGAAAGAAGCCTAATGTATACGAATTAAATAATCCTGACTCAGGTAAGGCAGTTGTTGTAACACCACCAGTGCTTATTAATGCAGATTCACTTGCCCATATTAATGACAGCACCGGAATGGTAAGACAATTAATTGATCAATTGACTCCTGTCTGGAAATCCCGGCTTGAATATAAATCCTTTACAGGGAAGGCTAGGATGTATATGTCAGGGCCTGACGACAATGAAGAATTTACTGCTCATATCAGGGTTAGAAAGGATAGCGTAATCTGGATTAATATTACTGCTATGGGAGGTATTTCATTTGCCAAGGTATTTATTACCAGGGATAGTTTTTTTATGTTGAACCATCTCCAGAAGACAGCTATTTGCGTTCCCTTAAGTAGTGCCGTTAAAGTATTACCAACAAAGGTTGATTTTTCTTCCTTGCAGAATCTGATCTTGGGTGAACCATTACGGGACGGAGTTATTACATCTGTAACTGCAACAGTTGAGTTATGGGATCTATTGGTTCTAGATAGTACCTATATTCAGCAAGTTGAATATTCCAAAGCTGATAGCACAATGAAGACGGCTGTATTACGGACTCAAAAACCTGGTGGGCCGGTAGCTACTACCAAGTATAGTGATTACGAAACGGTAGATAACAGGAGAGTGTCTACAGGCAGGGAATTAAGTATCCGGAACGGGAATGACCTTTATTCTCTGGATATGCATTTTACTAAAATTGATTTTGACCAACAACTCGATTATCCATTTTCTATCCCTAAAAGCTATACGATAAAAGAACCGTAGGTTCCTCCAGCTACCTGTGGCAAATATCGAGTTCAAGAACAAAGCTGTTACTCAGTTTTTCTGTGAATGATTGTTTGGGGAAAGTTATTGTGGCCGGGCTTACAGGTATGAAATAGGTAGGCAGCAGGATGAACATCCATTTGCCTGTTCTGTAGGTGACCTTTGTGGATATTTCATAGTCAAGCGGTTTAAATTTTCCGGCTTCGTTTATGGAATTTTTCAATTTTAAAGATTTGTCGTTTTTCTTCAGGCGGTTAATGAAATATTCATCGTAATAATGTTGTGTGCCAGAATTCATTGAAACAGCCGGGATAATGTGCAATTTTTTTTTAAGAAAGTCGAAATCATGGTCTAATTGTAATTCGAGCACATAATCGGTTTTCTTATTGAGATCAAGGTTGAAACTGACCTGGGGTTCGATGATATCGTTAGTGTACTGGCCGTTAACGCCCGCACTGCCTTTGGTGCTTGATCTGATATTGTTACTGTTTTTATTGTAGAAAAATTTATCAGCATCAACGCCAACATTCAAATGGTCTCCGAAATCATGGTCATAACCAGCCTCAATGGTTAGCAGGTCTATTTGCCGTTTTGTCGGAGCGTAGGAAGCTATCAGTTTAGTGTAAAGCCCTGATTTGTCGTGGTACCCGATATAAGAGCTTACATATGGTATTTTCGCTGTGTCCCTTCTGCCCAGGTACACATTGTCGCTCAGGTAATTAACCCCAAACATAAAGTAGGATTTGGTATTATATGGGTCATCCGGATCATTGTCATTTGTTTTATTGCTACCCTGGGCAATTAAATGGCTGGCGCCAGTCACGAATATTGCCAAACAAACAAGGAGTACTTTCATAGACAATGCGGATTAGTAAGCATCAAAGATACGAGTGTCTTTCAAATGACTCATGAGAATATAAATGGTTTAAAAAAAACGGAATAACTTTTGTATTTTAACAAGGGTTAATTTTAATTATTAATAGCTTTGTACTGCAATTATGGAAACACAATCACTTTCATCATCAATACAAGGAGGCGGGTTCCTGATACAGCCTTCCTTACCTGAACAAACCTTTACTCCTGAAGATTTTACGGAGGAGCAGCATATGATCATCCAGATGTGCGGTGAATTTCTTGAAAAAGATGTATTGCCCCATATGGCAGAGATTGACGCTCAAAAAGAAGGGCTTATGCCTTCCCTGATTGAGAAAGCCGGTGAACTGGGTTTGCTGGGCGCTGCCTTCCCTGAGCAATATGGCGGACTGGGCAAAGACTTTGTAACTGCAACGCTGGTAAATGATTGTCTTGGCGGAGGGCATTCCTTTGCAGTAGCTATGGCGGCCCATAATGGAATCGGTTCTTTGCCTATTTTATATTTTGGTACCGATGCACAAAAACAAAAGTATATACCTAAGTTGGCTACAGGAGAGATGAAAGGCGCTTATGCACTCACTGAGCCGGGTTCCGGATCTGATGCCCTTGCGGCAAAAACTACTGCGACCCTCAGCGCTGATGGGAAGAACTATGTACTGAACGGACAGAAAATCTGGATAACCAATGCAGGTTTTGCTGATGTATTTACCGTATTCGCGAAGGTAGATGGAGATAAGTTCAGCGCTATAATAGTGGAGCGCAATACACCCGGTCTTTCATTTGGGGAGGAAGAACACAAGATGGGTATCAAAGGCTCCAGCACCCGCCAGTTGTTTTTCGAGAACTGCACTGTGCCTAAAGAAAACCTGTTGGGAGAAATAGGTAAGGGCCATATCATTGCATTCAATATACTGAATATCGGCAGGCTTAAACTTTGTGCAGCTGCTACCGGCGGCGCTAAACTTGCGCTGAAAACATCAATTATTTATGCAAAGACCCGTGAGCAGTTTAAAGTGCCGATAGCAAGTTTTGGCGCAATACAATACAAGCTGGCTGAGATGGCCATAAGAGTGTTTGCTTCTGAGAGCGCTCTTTTCCGCACAGCTCAGTGGATAGACGATAAAGAGCATGAACTAAATGCCGCCGGGAAGCAGGATGCCCTGCTGGGCGCTGCCGAAGAATATGCAATAGAATGTGCGATGCTCAAAGTACTTGGATCAGAAAATCTCGACTACGTAGTAGATGAAGGTGTTCAGATACATGGGGGCAATGGCTACTCGGATGAATACAATATTTCACGTGCCTACCGCGATAGCCGTATCAACAGAATATTTGAAGGCACCAATGAAATAAACAGATTGCTTACAATGGATATGTACCTGAAGCGGGCAATGAAAGGTAGAATTAACATCATGGGGCCTGCTATGGCAATACAAAAGGAACTGATGAGTATTCCTGACTTCGGTACGGATGATACGCCATTTGCAGCTGAACAGAAGGTCGTAGCCAATTTCAAGAAAGCGATACTCATGTGTGCAGGCGCTGCGGCTCAAAAGCTGATGATGCAGCTGGAGTCTGAACAGGAAATTCTGATGAACCTTGCAGACATGGTCATAGATACTTTCCAGGCAGAATGTATTTTGCTGCGTGCCATGAAGATGAAGAATAACAACAACCCCAATGCCGCTCTCGCCTTAGATGCAGTACAGACCTTCATCTACGATGCCGCCGACCGGATAAGCCATGCCGGCAAGACAGCCATCAATTCATTTGCCGAAGGCGATGAACAACGCATGATGCTCATGGGACTAAAACGTTTCACTAAAACAGAGAGTTACAATACCAAGGAAGCAAGAAGAAGAATAGCTGCGAAGCTGGTGGAGAAGGAGAGGTATTTTTTTGAGTAGGAATTTATTGCTATTTATGAAAGCAGACAAGCAGTACTTAGTAGATCGTAAAAAGGAGTTGAAAAAGATCCTCATTTTAACAGGAGTTTTAGAAGGATTTGAAGAAGTCGCAGAAGCGAAAACGGAAGGTAGAAAACTTTGGACTCTAAAAAATTATTTAGAAAGTTGTGGAACAAATGGACGCAAAAAGTGTAGCATTTAAGGTGATCCACCTTCCGAAGAATTATTATACCGAAAAGAATAGTTCACTTTTTACCCTGTTAAACGAAACAGGTTATTTTGATTTAGACAATCACCTGGATGAAGATAATTTTGTGAGTTCATTGAAACAATATCCGGAATGTATCAATGACTGGTTGATATGGTCTGACAATAAAAGAACGCGTATTGGCTGGTATTTTGGAATTGGAGCTGACCAGAATTATTTTGTCGGATATTTTCCGAATGACATTATAAGGCCTGAAAAAATTTTCAATGATGGGAATGAAGCTTGCGCGTATTTTATTAAACAAGAAATAGAAAGCATCAGAAAGTACCATTCATAGTTCCATACTTTTTCATGCCCTCAAATTTCCACATTCCCTCATTGTCACATCCATCATTCATCCCGCCATTCCTTCCCGGTCATATTCAGAAACACATCTTCCAGATTAGCTTCTTTTACTGCTTTGGGGCGTTTGAAGCCTGTAGCAAGCAGTTTGTCTATCAGTTCACTTGGTGAGCTGAGGGCAATGATCTGCCCGCTGTCTATAATGGCTACACGCTCGCAAAGTTCTTCGGCTTCGTCCATGTAGTGCGTGGTGATCACAACGGTAGCGCCGCGGCTGCGTAGGTCTTTGATCAGTTCCCATAGATTGCGGCGGGCCTGAGGGTCAAGCCCTGTAGTAGGCTCGTCGAGAAATATTATTTTAGGTTGGTTGATAAGTGTTGTGGCTATGGAAAACCTTTGTTTCTGTCCGCCGGATAATTCTTTGAATTTACTTTTAGCTTTTTCACGCAGGTTTACCGTGTCCAGCAGTTCCAGTGCATTAACGTTTTTGTTATAAAGGCCGGAAAACAGTTCTATTATTTGTTTCAGGTTCAGCAGCGGATAATATCCTGCGGCCTGTAACTGCACACCAATAATATTTTTGATCGCCTGCGGTTCATTATCCAGGTTTTTGCCATCCACGATAATTTCTCCTGAGGTTTTCTTACGTAATGTTTCTATGATCTCAAGGGTAGTGGTCTTGCCAGCGCCATTTGGCCCGAGCAATCCGAATATCTCACCCTCCATCACATCAAAACTGATTCCTTTCACCGCTTCAAAATCACCGTATTTCTTAACGAGGTTATTTACTTTTATGATTGCGTTGCCCATATTTTATGTTCAAGGATTATTATCCGAAGTTAGAGACTTTTAAATACAACGGATTCTGGTATGTGTTGAAAATGCGAAGAATGTAAATGTTTTAATATTTTACTCTGTTTTGAGGTTTTTGCGTGCTTCATCCCAATCCAAAAAACTGTCCGGATTTTCCTTTATTTGTTTACGCGCTTCATTAACAAGCTCAATTTGCTCTTTGTTCAACACATTTTTTTCTCTTTTTTCAACGGTAAAGCCAAGATTCTTAGCGAGATCCATAAAAAATCAATTTTATTATCAGGGATGTTAATAGTTAATTGCTGCATAATACAATCATAATTAAGAATTATAAAGATAAAAAGTCATACGGATATTCCTTTATTTCATTTTTGCAAAAAGGAGAAATTAATATATCACTTCTTTCAAAACAACACACACTTCTCCGGGTACTCTGTTGCATGCCGGAATACAAGATTGCGGATGTAGTCGTTATCCTGCATCGGCTCCATATTTTTTACTATGGTTTCCACATTTATCAACTGCAGTTTCTTATCAGTAATATAGCCCATTCCATATAGGTTTCCTTCCTTCACCAGTATGCAGCTATGTTCATTATCGTCAATGCCTTTGTCAATAAGAGCGAAGGTGGGTAATTGTTTACGCAACCATTCTATTGCTTCGCCTACCTTTTTGTTATACTCATCCGGCTCAGCGTGATGTGGACAATCACAATCCGTACCAATATTGCATAGCCTTGTGCAGAGACCAAATTCTGATATGAGCGATCTCAATCTTAAATGGCCTTCAGTGATGGTATTGAAAGTATAAATAGGTTGAAAACTTTGCCGTATTTTCTCAACGGCAAACCGTTTATAACCCTGCATATCTTCGTAAGTGAAGAGGCCAAACTGCGGCAGGAATCCCTTTTGGCTGCGGTTATGTATGGGCCATAATCGTCTTATTTCAGCGCTTTCCAGAATATGCGCCATCAGTTCGGTTGCACATTCCTTGTAGCTGATGTGGTGTGTTTCTTTTAAGAAATCCTGTTTCTGTTTATTTGTTTTATTATTTGAAAAATGACTTTTTACTCTTTTCCGTATATTCTTTGCTTTTCCGATGTAAATAGTTTTTCCTGCGGCGTTATAAAAATAGTAAACACCTGCGGTAGGAGGCAGTTGTTCCAGTTCATCTATTGGTAAGTGCGGCGGCAGGTACTGTTCACTGTTTCTGCCCTTAAGCATACCGCTTACTACACCGCTGACATCCTTCTCAAGTATTATTGCAAGCAGGTCGGCAGTGGCAAGGGCATCGCCACCTGCCCGGTGGTGTTTGCCGTGATTAATACCCAGCCTTTGAGTAAGTTTACCAAGGCTGTAGCCATTTAGCCCCGGCAGTACTTTACGTGCAAGCCGCACAGTACATAACTTTTTGGATTCCAGTTCGAAACCTGCATTCTTCAGATGGTGCTTTACAAATGAGTAGTCGAAATTTACATTATGCGCAACAAATACCTTGTCCTGTAAGAGTTCAAACACCTGCCCGGCGATTTCTCCGAAGGCGGGCGCTTTGGCAACCATATTGTTATCAATGCCGGTAAGACGCTGAATAAAGTAGGGTATAGGAGTAAGCGGATTTACGAGGCTTTCATAAAAATTAAGCACTTTAATACCATCGTGTATTACTATCCCGATTTCTGTAATGCCATTCGCTGCAGCAAAACTCCCGGTTGTTTCAATATCTACAATAGCATACAGCATTATTACTTCTCAATTCCGTAATAAAGGTACTTAATTTGAAAATGTGATTAGGAAGTAAATGCATCAGGCTTTGATGAAATATAAAAAGAAATACCGTATAATAAATTATTTCATTTATTATACGGTATAGATGATGTTATTGTTTTATAAAAGCAATCTCATAAAGCGTTTATTACCAAAAAATTATTACTCGTACCTTTGCGCCTTTGCGTGAAACTCTTTTGCACAGATCTATGCCGCGTGAAGTATATATATTATTTACCCGCCTTTTTATACAACCCTACTAGATCTCCTTCTGCAAGTATATGACCCTCCATCGCTTTCTCAAGAGCGGCTTTATTGGTATTTTTATCAAGGTTTAGTTTGCTATCCAGCGCGTACACCATAAAATGGTAATGGTGGGTGCCTGATGGTGGACACATACCGATGTAACCCCGCTTATCAGCACCATTTAAACCTTGTTCAGCACCCTTAAAGTTTTCGGCTATAACACCGGCTTTGTCAATATTCCATACTACCCAGTGGGTAAAACCGCCCTCTCTTGGTGCGTCAGGGTCGTGCAAAATAAGCGCCAGGTATTGAGTGCCGGCGGGTATATTGGTAATATGCAAGGGGGGGCTTGCCTGTACACCTTCACAGGAATACTGAGCAGGTATCATACCATTTTCGGAAAAACTGCTGCTTGTTATCGTCAGCTTTGGTTTGGGAGTAAATGATGCCATAACAAATATAATTATAGAAGTAAACAGAACATAGAAGTAACGCATAGTGCTGATTTTTCAGAAAGTTACAAAAAAATTATACCAGGCCTGCATTTAATGGCACATCTTTTGAATATTCTGAAACAGACTAAATTTTATTTTATGATACGGAAATTAAAATCAGGTAAATTCAGGATATACTCCCGGAGTGTAAACCCTAAAACAAACAAACGACGGAACCTCGGCACTTTCGATTCGATTGCGGAAGCAAAACAACATGAGCGGGAAATACAGTATTTCAAACACCACTGATGTTCGCAAAAGAATGATCTGGTATAAAAAAAGCCTTTGCTTTTTCAAACAAAGGCTGATAAAGATTGAGGTAGTGAAATTAATTGTTATTTCCGCCGGTATTGTATCCGCTGATGCCACTGTTGATTTGAATGCCGGAGTAGTCGTCAATGGCAGGAGAACATTGGATATTCCCGTTAATTTTAAAGTACCATTTTTGAACACCAAAGGCAGAATCCACTACATACATACTACCATCATAGCTGCCTACATAAATATTCCCTTTGTATGGCAGCGGGCTTGATTTGATAAGCCCCTTGGTTGCAAAGTTCCATTTTTTGCTGCCATCAATAATATTAATTGCATACAGGTTATAGTCATAACTGCCAATATAAATTATCCCATTATTAACAAATGGAGTCGAATTGATTTGGCTGTTAGTTCTGAAAGGATGATTCCATCTTAATATACCCAGTTGACTATCTACTGCATAAACATTAAAATCGTTGCTGCCGAAAATGCAAATCCCGGCATAAGCGGAAGGTGAACTTTTAATATTTCCAAGTGTCTTATATTTCCAATGGAGAATACCGCTCGTTGGAACTACCGGTGTTACCGGGTCTGGCCAGGGGTCCACATACATACAATACATATTGCTGTCAATGGCGCTTCCCACATACAGATAAGGGTAACTGATAGCTGGTGAAGAAATAAATGAAGCTGTATCTGTCAGGCCCCATCCGGGGTAATCCCATATTGGATACCCGGTGATTGCATCAGGGCCATTTACTTTGTCTATACAATACACGTGTCCACCAGTGCTTGCAACAAAAATATTCTTCTTATAAATGACAGGCGATGCAATGTACGGTGTGAGGTCGGTGGGGCTTGAAAACTGCCATTTTACCGCTCCTGTGCCGGTATCTATTGCGTAAATTGTCCCGTTTGTAGTGGCGAGGTATAGCAAATTTCCATCAGCAATAGGGGTTGACTGCATGGTAAAGTTAAAGTATGGGTTTGTAACAAGCTTTGCTACCAGTGCACCGGTTTTAGCATTTAATTTGTAGATCGTATCTGAATTTACAGATGCCATATACACCCTGTCATTATAAATCAGGGGGGATGGAGCAAATTCAACCGGAGTGGGTACTATGCTGACGGGCAGGCTATATTCCCAGTTTTTCTTCCCTGTTCCGGGATCAATTGCATAAACAACCCTGTTATCGCTACTCAATACTATGGAAGGATAATATGAATCCGGAATCGGGTTATCATGACTAAAGTTCCTTCGGCATCCTGCGAAAATTAAGGAAGCAGCGGTTAGTGTTAATAAAATATTTCTCCGGAAATTTGACATAGTATGGACTATTTTCTAAGATGCAAGATAACAATTTTTAAAAACTTTTCGTCAACTTATATCATTATTAGTCAAATTTTTATTGCACCCAACCTCATTTTTAAAAACATAATAATTCATAGTTAATAAAATTAGCATTCTGCAAAAGGAAACGGCCAGAAAAAAATAAAAGAAAATCCGGAAATGGCAATGTCATTGACTTAACGAAGCCTGAAGGGCTTCAATGTGAATAGCCGCCGGTGAAACAATAACACGGGCCAACCCAGAAAGGGTTGAATGTGGTATGGGAAATACCAAAATCCTTAAATCAATGACATTGCCGGAAATCGTCAATAAAAAGGTTAGAAAATGATTACCACCTCACCGGATTTCTTCTGCGTAACAGGATGTACCGCTTAATATTCATCCAGAAAGCCAATATCATATACACGATAACCGGTGAACCCAGCGTGAGAAAAGAAATATAAATAAACCATAGACGGATGCGGGAAGTAGCAACGCCTATACGGTCGCCAATCGCAGCGCATACACCAAATGCCTGCCACTCAATAAAATCCTTTATGTGATACAGTTTGCGCATATATTTGTGGTGCAAATTAGTATTGCCTGCAATTGAAGCAGGTTAACTAAATAAAGTTGATCGAATTTAAGCTGAAATTAAGAAAAATATTTTGACTAAAAAAATGAAAATCAGTAAAAAAATGCTGCCAGATACAAATTGTAACCTGAAAATAACATTATTCTATGTTTTTTGCGTGTTTTTGATTGGCTGTAATAACCTAAACGGACAAAAGAATATTGTCAAAGACAGTACTGCGCTGATAAAAAAAACAAATCCGGTAAACATCCCTAAGCCAACACTTCCCCCGGTTCTTGATACCAGTTTATTTAAAAAGGCTTTATTGCGGCTCGTTAAAGATACTCCTGCTCACGGATGGCCCGTTAAGACAGCTTATCCGCTTCCAGGGGCACTTCTTCCTAATAACAGGATCGTAGCCTACTATGGAAATTTTTATTCCGCAGGCATGGGTATTTTGGGAGAACTGCAGCCCGATACCATGTTGCAGCACCTGATGAATGAAGTGAAGAAATGGCAAAAGGCTGATACGCTTACACCTGTAATTCCTGCTTTGCATTACATAGCGGTAACAGCGCAGTCCAGGCCGGGAAAGGGTAACAAATACAGGCTGCGCATGCCTTTTACTGAAATTGATAAAGCGCTGGACCTTGCAAAAAAAATCAATGCTATTGTATTCCTCGATGTGCAGGTTGGACAAAGTACAGTACAGGCAGAAATACCAATGCTTGAAAAATATCTCCTTTTATCAAACGTGCATCTTGCAATAGACCCGGAATTCTCAATGAAAACAGGTAACAGGCCGGGTACGGTTATAGGTTCCTATGATGCAGAGGATATTAATTATGTAACAGGCTATCTGGCTGAACTTGTCAGGAAAAATAATCTGCCCCCTAAAATACTGGTTGTGCACAGGTTCACAAAAGGTATGGTGACCAACTATAAAAAAATAACCATCCGGCCAGAGGTTCAGCTAGTCATGGATATGGATGGCTGGGGATTCCCTGCCAAAAAGGTTAACTCCTACAAGCTGGCTATTTATAATGAACCGGTTCAGTTCACGGGTTTCAAATTGTTTTACAAAAACGATATTCTCACATCTCCCTGGAAAACCATTATGAAACCAGATGACGCATTGAAGCTATACCCAAAACCAATTTACATTCAATATCAGTAATATGGCAGACATTAGTTTTTGGCTAGATTACTATGATGATATTTATTCGGATTTTGATCCCAGGAAGTATCATAAGCGCAGGCTTTCTGAAGATTTATTGGATGAGCTGAAAGTAGCTTTAAAAAACCAGCAGGAAAAAATTGATACACTTGTTTTAATGCTCCCTAAGGAACAAAGAAAAGAGGACATTGAACCGGAGATCATAGCAAACTTATCAGCGCAGTTCAGGGGGCGATTTGAAATTTGCGCCAAAAAGGAACGGCGGATATTAAGAAGAGGAATTATGCTGGTGCTTTCAGGAGCAATTTTTATGTACGTTTTTTCCGAGATATCTTTAAAGCAATACAATCATCAACTGATGGTTATGCTACGTATCATTATCGAGCCCGGAGCCTGGTTTATGATCTGGACAGGGTTAGACGCTTTATTTTATCATTATCTTGCATCCAAAAAGGAAACCGATTTCTACAAAACATTAGCCGGCCTTAAAGTGCGGTTTGAGAATATTTAAATGATGGAATTATTGCTCACGAAACAGGATGTGCAAAAATTGTTCGAAAATAATATTTTTGTATTATAATTAGGCTTAGTATCTTTAGCAAATTAAACGATAAACATGAAGAAAATATTATACAGCGCCCTGTTACTGACTGGTATATCCTTAATTGCAGCATCATGCAGTAATGGTGATTATGTTGCTAGTCCCACCAACCCGGCAAATAACAGTATTAACCCCATGAAGCCATTATCCGCCTCTGATTTTAACTGGATGAATGGCGACTCACTGCGGGCCGATATCTCTGATAATTCAGGCACTTATGCATGGGTTGCTGACTCTACGGTTTATGGCTTCGATGCACCATCCGGAGCTTTTTATATTCGTGGTATTAAAGGTAAACAGGCACTGTACTTAACGCTGAAGAACACTTGGGGTGGTCAGGTGTATAATATGGGATTCAAACAATACAATATTCTGGCTCAATGGTTCAGTACCGATAGTATATATAAAGTTGCTAGTTGGTATCAGAGTGCTTTAGGCAATTCTGGTGAAATATACATGACAGAGGTAGATTCTGTTTACATAAGGGGTATGTTCTACTTCCAGGGGATCAATGGTCGTGGGGAAGTTATGAATGCCGGCCATGGTGTTTTCAATAAGTACAAGAACTGGTAAGAGAGTATGGTTCAGAAATTTTTAGCCCTTGCTGTTTGCAGGGGCTTTTTATTGTACGCTCCCTGACTTTTACTAATTTAACGTGAGTTCGATGAAAATATATAGGTAGTTATGCGGTCAGCACCGCTTTGTGGCGGTCAGACCGCATAACGTTGCAGGGTGATTGTTGATTTATGACTAGTGTCATGTCACGCATGAATTGACGGATAAAGTTTTAATAATTTCACCCTTGCATCCTCACAGGTGAAGTGCCATTTTATTTTGGCTTCCTTATTGTTCCGGTGAGTTTGCCATGCACCTGCTTCTGATTTCATTT
>CAIMDZ010000036.1 GCA_903839875.1 uncultured Bacteroidota bacterium | reverse complement strand
GAGGGTTTGCACCCACAACAAATATTTCAGCACATTGGATGAATTGCTTTGTGTCATAAAGAAACAAATGGAAATTTGGAAAAAGCCTAACGATGAACTAAGAAAATTATGCTGCATTATTTAAGACGCTGTGTATAGAAAAGAAATCCTGGTCTGATTACCTGATAATAATTACTAATTGTTAACTTATAAAACTTTGCATGAAAAAAATCCTTCTCCTAAAACTTTGTGCGTTATTTACTGCACTGCTTCCATTACAATTAAATGCCCAAATCATTACCACATTCGCTGGTAACAATTCTTATGCATTTGCGGGAGATGGCGGCCAGGCAACCGCGGCAGTATTGAACACTCCAACAGGCGTGGCGGTGGATGGTGCAGGTAATATTTATATTGCCGACCAGGGCAACAGCCGTATTCGCAAAATAAACACTTCCGGTATTATAACCACTTATGCAGGAAATGGAACTGCAGGTTTCAGCGGGGATGGAGGCCAGGCCACGGATGCCAAATTGAACCTGCCTTCAGCTGTAGCAATTGATGCAGCGGGAAATTTATACATAGCAGACTTTAGCAATAACCGTATACGCAAAGTTGCTGTAAGCGGCATTATTACCACAATTGCCGGAAATGGTATTGTAGGCTACCTGGGCGATGGCGCGCCTGCCACAGTCGGTGAAATGACAAACCCTACGGGTGTAGCAGTTGACGCGGGAGGGAATGTATATATTGCCGACAAGGGTAACAACCGGATACGCAAAGTAAATACCAGTGGTATTATGACAACTGTGGCAGGAAATGGCGCTGCAGGGTTTAGCGGCGATGGCAGCGCTGCGACCAATGCAAGGCTACATCAGCCAAAGGGTGTGGCAGTTGACGTGTTGGGAAATATGTACATAGCAGATGAGATTAACAGCTGTGTAAGAATAGTGAACCCAACGGGTATAATTTACACCTTTGCCGGCAAGGATACTGCCGGCTTCAGCGGCGATGGCGGGCCGGCCACACTGGCTAAGATCAGCAACCCCGTTGCCGTTACCACAGATGCCACGGGCAATGTTTTTCTTACAGACCAGGTCAATTACAGGATACGGGAAATAAATACCTCAGGCATCATCAATACCGTGGCAGGTAACGGGAGCCCCGGTTTCAGCGGCGACGGGGGACCGGCCACGGCTGGTGAAATTTTCATGGCTGTTGGAACAGCCGTTGATGCCGCCGGTAATTTGTACATAGCTGATCAAAGCAACAACCGCATCCGCAAAGTAACTACCTCCGGTATCATCAGCACCATCGCCGGCTGTAGTCTGACTTCTATTGGCGACGGCGGGCCCGCTACTGCAGGCCAGTTGATGAAACCACAGGATGTTGCATTTGATGCGGCAGGTAATGTGTATATCGCAGACGTCATGGACAACCGGATCAGGAAAGTGAGCACTTCGGGTATCATCACCACATTTGCAGGCAATGGTGTGGCCGCATTTAGCGGAGATGGCGGACCTGCAACCGCCGCATCTTTAAACTACCCCAACAGCCTGGCAGTAGATGGTGCAGGCAACTTGATCATTACTGACAATCTGAATTTCAGGATAAGGGTAGTTAACACTGCCGGAATTATCAGCACTTATGCCGGCACAGGTTCATATCCGTATAATGGCGATGGCGGACCAGCAACTGCAGCGAATATGGATCCGGTGGGCGTAGCCGTTGATGGCTCCGGCAATATTTATATTTCGGACAGAGCGAACTTAAGGATCAGGAAGGTGAATACGTCGGGCATTATCAGCACCATAGCCGGCACCGGTTATTTTGGCCACAGCGCCGATGGCATTCCTGCTACCAATGCAGGACTGGATAACAACCTCTTCGGCATAGCTTCCGACGTGGCCGGCAATGTGTACATTGCGGAAAACGGGAACCATAAGATCAGAAAAATAGACATTGCCGGCACCATTACCACTGTGGCTGGAAACGGCACCGGGGGCTATGGCGGGGACGGCGGACCAGCTACTGATGCGTCTTTAAATTATCCTCAGAGTATAAGTGTGGATGCCTATGGCAATCTGCTTATCTGCGACTGGAACCAATATGTGCGTGCAGTGGATGTATCTGGTATGATCAGTACTCTTGCCGGCAACGGAACCTATGGATACAGTGGAGACGGCGGACCAGCAACGGCTGCTGCATTTTGGGGCGCGATAGGAGCCAGGGTCAACTCTGCAGGAAATGTATACGTTGCAGACCATGGCAATCGTGTAATAAGGAAAATATCGGGGCCGTATGTGCTGCCAGTCGTTAATGCAAAAGATATTTCCACGGCAATAAATATTTTCCCTAATCCCTCGACAGGAACATTAACAGTAAGCGCCACTGATAAAATACAAAAGATAGCAATTACCAACTCACTGGGACAAACAGTATTTTTCAAGGAATACGACAGGCAAAGTGTAAACATAAATATTGCCGGCTTTCCCACCGGGTTGTATGTTGTTAAGGTAAATGATCAGTTTGTGCAGCGGGTGGTAAAGTATTAGACGGAATATTCTCCATGAGATGGCTTTGGCAAATACTTCAGAACTCAATAAATTTTTACTTCAAATACATACTTACGCCTACCGCCGCAATAAGACAGAAAATGTATGAGTATATACGGTTTGCTGACGACAAAAAAGTAAAGGCAATCTACACCATGGTAGCTGAAGAGGTAAACGAAATAAACGAGTGATTCACTTTTATTTCTTTTTCGTAACTTTACTTAAAATAAAAGCATGGCAGCAACATATCATATCCGTATAAAAAAGGAATATGCCGTGGCAGTGATTGAGGACCTGCAAAAAATGAAGGCTGTGGAACTAATTGAGCAGGGAAATGATACAATTCCTGAATGGCAAAAAAAGGAAGTTCGCAGACGGGTAAAAGAAATTGAAAAAGACCCTTCTATACTTATTGACGAAAAAGTAGTTTTTGATTTGCTTAATGGTGATTAATGGCACTTTACCTTCTTAGATTCCATCCCCGCCCCGATTTATAGATGAACTTGAGAACGCTATCGCGTATTATAAAGAACAATCAAAACCGACTGGTATGCGATTCAGGGCTTCGGTTAAGAAGCAATTGACCGCCTTGAAAATAAACCCACATACACGGACCATTCGTTATGACGATATTCGCTTTGCCCGAATTGAGAAATTTCCTTATGCAATCCATTACTCAATAGACGCTGGCAATAAAATAGTCTTGGTTCATTCTTTATTGTCTGACTATCAAAACCCAGATACAAACTGGAAGAAGAGGTTTTGAATAACCAATTTAGTATTTTTTTGCAGTACTAATCACACCCTTAACTTTATACTTTCTATCTCGTTCACTTAAATTATCAACAACTGAACCGAAGGCTAAGGCTGGAGATAAGTCTTCCTGGAAACTAATGTGATAAGTTCTATTAACTATCCAAAAGTCATGTCCAAAATCAGCCGGGCAACAGACGAAAAAAATAACGGTATCTGTTTGCCGATTGCTTTTGTTAATTATCTTAAATTTCATTTTCTCACAGAACGCAATTACACCACAGTGCACGGGAGTAGTATTTGGTGTCAATAGCATTACATCACAATGCTTCTCTTTCTGGGCAAAGCAGTTGTCATTGAAAAACAAGAAACTAAAAATAACTAAACTTGTCTTCATCTACCGAAGTTACAATATTTAGTTTTGAGGTCAAGACACCTTCTTTCCCCCAACCCGAATCTCCTTCACAAATAGTCTTTCGTTTCATCCGCACTTTTCCTGGCAATGAAATTTACAATCCTTTTTTGCTCGCCCAAAAATAGAAGCCCAATAAGAATTTTTGCTCCGCAGAAGACGAAATAACTAATATCTAAATTCGCCGCGCCAAAACTAACATAATAGAAATAAATCTGCCTCAGCAAAGCCGGAATGCTTTCTGCTAAAATAAGACCGCCAATAATAATGGTTGCTATTCCAATAATGGTTTTCCTGTTAATATTCGGCTGAATTTCATCCTGATCGAACCCTGATGCAAGTCGAAGCTTTCCGATCAGGTAGTTTGACCTGAAAATCAGCAAGTACATGAAAAGTACGTCAAGCGGAATCATTAATACCGCATCACTTATTCCTTTTTCCGTATCTTTGAACTGCTAACAAAACAACAATGCTCGTAGAAAGAACAGATAATGATAAGATCGTGATTACCCTGCCTTCTTCAGTTGACAACTTCGGTTTGCAACGGCTTATTGATTATGCAAAATACCTTGAGGCTACCGCCGGAAGCAAGGCCAAACAAGCAGATGCCGATAAACTTGCCGATGAAGTTAACACAACATGGTGGGCCAAAAACCGCAAACGTTTCATTAAATGAGAATCATCGTTGATGCAAATATTGTCTTCAGCGGCATACTCAACACCAATGGTAAAATTGGCAATTTGCTCATCAACTCACAAAGCCGGATAACCTTTATTGCACCTGATTTTTTGCGAAAAGAAATTCAAAAGCATTATCCAAAACTCATCAAAATATCCGGTTTAAGCCGGGAGCAGGTGGCAGAGTCCGAGTTCAGGATTTGCAAACAAATCACTTTTATTTCCGAGGAGCAAATAAAACCCGCACACTGGATAGCAGCAGAAAAACTCGTTGCAGATATCGATCCAAAAGACACACATTATGTTGCTTATTCAAAGCAGTTCAGATGCAAAATATGGAGCGGCGACAAGGTATTAATGCGGGGCCTTGAGAAGAAAGGATTTACTAATTTCATTACCACCAATGATCTTTATAAGATAGTTGAAGGGATAGATTGATCAGGCAAAGCAACCCCATTATGAAACTATATCATTACATATTGGCGATTATCTCTATAATAATCTGTCTTCTTTTCATTTCGGCATACGGTGGGTTATTTTACTCTTCAATTGCCGGACATGAGGGAATTAACGCACATTTTTATGTTCTTTACAAGAATGTTAGCAGAAATGAATTCGACCTCTATAATTTTTTTGTTTCTTCTATTTCAGCACTGGTGATTACTATTTTACTCCTCAGTCTAAAAAATCGCAATCCAAAAAACACTAACCGTACTTTGATCTTTTTTTTATTTTTTGTAGGTGTAGTTGCGCTTTGTGAAGTGTATCTATATTCGATATTCATTGGGAAAGGATGAAAAATAATATGTATTCAATTAACCTTCTTCCCCCCAACCCAAATCCCCAGCACCTTCGTCCGCAACAACAGTTCTTTCGGCGCTTTCATCAGATCATTATCCAGTATCACAAAATCCGCCTTCTTACCCACCTCTATACTTCCCACTTCGCGTTCCAGGAAGTCAGCTTTTGCAGCCCAGATGGTAATACCTCTTATAGCCTGCTCTCTGGTAATTGCATTTTCCACCTGGAATCCGTTTGGGGGAAATCCTTTTGCATCTTTGCGGAAGACTGCTGCATAAAATGTTTTGAAGGGGGAAATATCTTCTACAGGAAAATCGGTGCCTAATGGCAGCCAGCCATTTTGGTTCAGCAACTGCCGGTATGCATAGCCACCTTTCAGGCGTTCTTCACCTATCCTGTCTTTCGCCCAATACATATCACTGGTGGCATGTGTGGGCTGAACGGACGGCACGATGGATGCATCGCCGAAGAGATGAAAGTCGTTTTCGTTTACCACCTGCGCATGCTCTATGCGCCAGCGTTTGTCGTTTTTCCCTTTCAGGTACCTGGCGTAAATGTTCAGCACCACCCTGTTTCCACTGTCGCCTATGGCGTGGGTGCATAGCTGGAAGTCGGTGTTAATGAGTATTTGCGCAAGGGAATCGAAATGCGATGCAGGGCTAAGCAGGAAACCTGTCCAGCCCGGCTTATCATCATACGGCGCCAGCAGACAGGCGCCACGGCTGCCAAGCGCGCCATCCGCATACGCTTTAAAGCCCTTTACAAACAAGCGGTCTGTTTTGTACGGGCCTCTTTTCAAATAACGGTTGTAATTAGCGGTATCATCACTCAGCATCACATACAGGCGCATGTTCAGTTTGCCTTTTTGCTGCAGCGTATCTATTATCTCCACTTCGTTATACATCAGTCCGCAGTCAGTGATGGTGGTCAACCCCTGTGCAAAACAATTTTTCTGTGCGACTACCAGCCATTTTTCATAATCGGCTTTCGAAGGTTTTGGAATTATTTTTGTCACCAGTTCTACTGCATTATCTATCAGCACACCGGTTAGCTTTCCATTTTTTGTTTCTATTTCGCCACCCTCTATTTTTTGTCCGGGCTGAATACCTGCAAGCTCCAGGGCTTTTGCATTGGCAATAGCTGCATGCCCGTCTACCCGCTGCAATAAAACCGGCTTGTCCGGGAACAATTCATTCAGCGATGTATTATCAGGAAAAGCTTTGGAAGGCCATTTATTCTGGTCCCAGCCACGGCCACGTATCCACTGTTCGCCAGGGTGTTCCTGCTCAAATGCTTTCACACGCGCCACTACTTCTGTAAAATCTTTGGAGTCGTATAAATTTACCGCGAACAAACCTCTGCCATAACCTAAGAAGTGTGCATGTGCATCTATAAATCCGGGGTAAACCGCCTTGCCCTGCGCATCAATCATGCTGTCCGAAATGAATTTCTTCTGTATCTCTTCATTGGTGCCAACAGCTATAATCTTTCCATCTTTCACCGCAAATGACCGGGCAATTGTGAATGCACTATCTATGGTATAGACATTGCCGTTATGAAGAATAAGATCAACCTGTTGCCTGGAATTACAGGATGCAAACAAAACGGCGCATAAAATGATAATAGATGTAGAACGCATTTGCACAAATTATCCTGTAAATATACTATTACTACTTATTTTGAGAGTAGCAAATCTGCGATCCTTTACTATCATACCAATACCTGACTAAAATTAATCCAAAAAACAAAGGTCACATTTTATACCAATGCTTACGTCAATTTAGTGCAAAAAATTAGGGTCGCTATTAGCACCTCCCTTAGGGATGGGGTTTATAGGCAAATGAGTTCAGACTAATTTATAATGAGTATTGGTATAACATCTGCCTTTAGATTCGGGCTTTTAGAAAATAAGTTTAGACTATTTTAGAAGGCGTATTGGTGTTATTTAATTTATCTCCGGCAATAAGAATTTGATATTTGTCAAAGAAAACGCATTTACTACCTGATACTTTTGACCAAACGATTTCACCGGAACATTATTAAAAGTATCGTGCATTGCTTATCTTAACTGCCTAACTACAACAATCATGTTCAAAAGTATCTGTTTACTGTTTTTATTATTGCCTGTAATCTGCATGGCGCAACGCGTTCAGCTCATCAAGGGAACCATTGTAGACAAGGAGTCTAAAACGCCGCTGATCGGGGTAACGATCACTGTATCAGATGTAACTCCTGCACTGGGTGCGGTAACCGACCTAGATGGAAATTTCAGTATCGGCAATGTACCGGTAGGCAAGCATACTATTTCAGTATCATATTTAGGCTATCAACCGCTCACCATGAGTGAGATTCTTGTAACCTCTGCTAAAGAAGTAGTGCTGCCGCTGGAAATGGAAGAAGAAGCAGTAAAGATGAAAGAAGTGGTGGTAACAAGCAAGCGAGATCACATAAACGAGATGGCGCTGGTGAGCGTTAAGACATTTGATGTGCAGGAAACAGAGCGTTATGCCGGTAGCCGTTCCGATCCCGCGCGCATGGCGTCCAACTTTGCAGGCACGCAGGGCGGCGATGATTCGCGCAACGATATAGTAATCCGTGGCAACAGTCCTCAGGGCGTCCTTTGGCGGCTGGAAGGGGTGGACATCCCCAACCCAAATCACTTTTCCATACCAGGCACAACCGGCGGACCTGTAAGCCTGATCAACAGCAAAACCCTTGCCAACAGCGACTTTTTCATGGGCGCTTTCCCTGCCGAATACGGCGATGCCGTAGCCGGCGCTTTCGACCTGAAGCTGCGAAACGGCAATAAAGACCGGTTTGAATTCACGGGGCAATTTGGTTTCCTCGGCACAGAGCTTGCCGCTGAGGGACCAATATCGCGCAAAGACGGATCTTCGTTTTTGTTTACCTACAGGTATTCTACGCTGCAATTGTTCCAGAGTTTTAAAATAAAGATCGGCACCAGTTCTGTACCCAGTTACCAGGATGCTACTTTTAAAGTAAACCTGCCCATTGGAAAAAAATCAAACCTTTCTTTCTTCGGCATCGGCGGAATGAGCAACATAAACCTTATTGTAAGCAAAGATTCAGTTCAGCCAAAAAACACTGATCTGTACGGTGCAAGCGACCGCGATCAGTACTTCACGTCCAATACAGGAGTGGTAGGCGCTACCTTCAGCCACACGTTCAACAAATCAACCTTCACAACCGTCACCGTCGCCGAAACCGGTAATGATATATATGCGCGGCACAATTTCGTCTGGCGCGATACCGCCACTTATCATTTAGATTCATTGAAATACATCCTTGGCTACACATTTATCACTACATCAACAGTTGCACACTGGTCTCTGACTAAAAAACTCTCCTCTACTCAAACCCTGAAGTTTGGTATTGTCAACGATTATTACCACCTCAACTTTGTGGACAGCAGCAGGCAGTTTCCACCGTCGAGCCAGGACTGGAAGCACCGTGAAGACTTTAACGGCAACACCGACCTGGCACAGGCATACATACAGTACAAATACCGCCCTGCTAATAATCTTACGTTTAATGTGGGCATTCACGGTCAATACCTGACACACAATAAAACCAGTTCGATAGAGCCACGGGCAGCAATGCGCTGGGCGCTCACTGACAGGGACATCATAACAGCCGGCTACGGCCTTCATAGCCAGATACAGCCGCTTTATCAATACTTCGCCCATGACCCCACGGTGCCTGCAAGCAGCATGAAGAACTACAATGTTGACTTCACCAGGAGTCATCATTTTGTAGTGGGTTACGATAAAGTGATCTCGAAAGATGTGCGGATGAAACTCGAAGCTTACTACCAGTACCTTTTTAATGTACCGGTAGAAACACGCGCAGGCTCTTCATATTCCGCACTGGATCAGGGTTCAGGCTACTCACGCTATTTCCCTGATACATTGAAGAACACCGGTACCGGATACAACTACGGAGTTGAACTGACTCTTGAAAAAAGATTCAGTCATGGTTATTATGTTTTGCTGACAGGTTCCTTGTTTAATTCTCAGGCAAAAGGAAATGACGGCGTTTTCCGCAGCACCGATTACAATAGTAAGTATGCGGTAAACATCCTGGGTGGCTATGAAAAGAAAATCGGCAAATACAGTACGCTGACAACCGGCGCAAAAGTTACCTTTGTGGGCGGTAAGCTATATTCACCCGTTGACACAGCCGCATCCAACAGTTACGGGGATGCAGTGGTAATAGATAACCAGCGGAATACCCTGCAGTTCAAACCCTACTTCCGTGCCGACCTGAAAATAGGCGTACGTTTCAACTCGAAGAAAGTTACCCATGAAATTGCCCTTGATCTTGTAAATGTGTTCAACAACAAAAATATTTTGTCAGAAAGCTACAGCTACGGACTCGCGCAGCAGACTGGCGGCAGGCAGCCATTTTATTACCAGTATCAGCTGGGGTTCCTGCCAATATTTTATTACCGGCTGGATTTTGGGGTGAAGAGAAAAATGGATTAATTTTATTATTATGGTACCTGAAAATATTTTCGAAAAATCAGATAGCGAATTGCCGCAGTGGCAAAAAGAATTGATTGACGCGCGCCTGGAAAAAATAAAAAATAACCCTGACTGTTCACGCCCTATCGAAGAATTGTTTGAGGAGTTGGATAATGATGAATAATTATGCACCAGTCAAATGGTGCATTCCACAACATTCATTCACATTTCCACATTCATTAACATTTGCACATTACCTTTGCACCATGAGCACTGTACTCTTCCACATAGAAAATGGCGTGGGTTTTATTACCCTCAATCGCCCCGATAAATACAACAGCTACAACCGCAATATGGCCATGACATTACAAGGCTACCTGGATGATTGTGAAAAAGACGATTCGGTAAGATGCATCTATATTACAGGTGCCGGCAAAGGGTTTTGCTCGGGGCAGGATCTGTCGGAAGCGACCAATCCAACACCCGAAGAGTTTGGACGGATGGTAGAAGAAAATTACAACCCCACTATCCTTCGCCTGCGCAATATCGAAAAACCCATTATCGCCGCAGTGAATGGCGTGGCCGCAGGGGCAGGAGCCAATATAGCCCTGGCATGCGATATTGTACTGGCAGCAGAAAGCGCATCCTTCATACAGGCATTCAGTAAAATAGGATTGATACCTGATAGCGGCGGCACTTTTATGTTACCCAGATTAGTAGGTTTGCAACGCGCAGCCGCATTAATGATGACGGGAGATAAGGTAATGGCCGCAGACGCTGTGGCGATGGGGATGATCTATAAATGTTATGCTGATGACGCCTTTGAAAGTGAAAGCAAAAATATGGCTTTTACACTGGCGCAAATGCCTACAAAAGGAATCGGCCTTACCAAGCGACTGCTTAACGAATCATACAATAACAATCTTACACAACAACTGGGAAAAGAAAAGGAAGTGCAGGTTCTGGCCGGAAGCAGTTACGATTTCAGGGAAGGGGTACAGGCATTTCTTGAAAAAAGAAAACCGGTCTTTAAAGGACAATAAATTAGTTAATTGAAAGCCTGTTACTATTGCTTTACCATCGTCATATTGCAGGTGTAACTGCTGCCACCTGAGGAGTAAGTAGTAAAAGTAAGCGTGATCTTGCCACTTGAATAATTGCCTGAAGCATGTATTCCTGTTCCGCCTGCTGCGGGGCTGATAGTGAGGTTGCTGAAACTGTCAATATATGCCGCTTCAGTAACATTGCTGTGATTAAAGTTGGAAATATTGATGGTAAATCCACCATTGGTCGTAGCCTTTGTTATCACACTCTGCCAGGCGCTTGTATCCATGATACCGGGATTGCAGGAAGACCTTTTACAAAGATAAGTCCCTACAAAAGCATCTGACCAGCCTGTCTGGCAGCTTATCCCTGAATATCCCTGCGGACAAACACAAACGTTGCCAGTACAGGTACCACTGTTTTGACAGGTGGTGCCACCGCATTTGTTTTTGTTGCAACTGGAATAAATCATGCAAAAAAATACACCTGCTGTGATTAACGAGAAAATAAAAATCTGTCGTATTGGCTTCAAAATATTATTAAGTTTTTTTTGAGTGGGAGGTAAAGTTAAATAAACCTTATTGGTTTGAGCCATACCATATATAGTTTAACAATTACTTACCTAAAAAACTATGGTGGCGGCACAACTATTTAATAAAATTTGGAGGGAGAAAAGCGCTTTGTTATGTTCAGGCTTTTTATAAGAATATATTATACAATATAAATAAACGATATTTTATGAACAGGAAGATGAAAAAGTTGCAGTAAATGAAAGCCGGATCAGGAATTAATGAACTACAGATCGCAGAGCCCGGACTGGCGATTTTAGCAACCGGCAAGATAGAAATAAACGAAAGCCTGCTCTTAACTTATGGTCAGGGCGAAGAAGAGATTATTTATCCTAAGGAAAATGAAAAACCTGTTACAGGTTTCGACAATATCCTTGTAGCTATTTTATGTGAAGAAGGATTTGAGGAGGTGGAGCTGACCAACCCTAAAAAAGCGCTGGAAGATGCCGGTGTGCATGTGGAAATAATTTCTCCGCATAAAGGAAACATACGATCGTGGGACCATATCAACTGGGGAAAGGAGGTGAGGGTGGATAAAGACCTCCACGAGGCTGATCCCGCTAAATATGATGCACTTATACTGCCGGGCGGCGTTATGAATCCTGACAAACTGAGGCAGAGCAAGGAGGCTGTTTTGTTTTTACAGCAATTTATAAGTTCCGGGAAACCTGTTGCAGCAATATGCCATGGCGCCCAGACACTGATAGAAACAGGCATGATAGCCGGAAAAACCATGACCTCCTACCCCTCGTTAAAAACCGACCTCCGTAACGCCGGCGTAAACTGGGTGGATAAGGAAATGGTACACGACGGGCAGTTCATCACCAGCCGCAGGCCAGCCGACCTGAGTGCATTTACGAACGAGTTGATTTTTGCTTTGCCGATGCATGGGAGGTAGAACTAAGATGTATAGGATTAGGAGATTTTAGGATGAGTGAGTGAGTGAGTGTTCAGACAACGTCCTCGCCGATGTCTCTGCCCTTTTCAACTGCCGGGGTTTTTATTTAATGGGTAAAATATAATTGATAAACCCCAATATCAATTGCAACGCCTCACCCCTCCATTTTCACATTCGGGAAAAATTTCAACCTCATAACTTCCATCAGGTTTTAACCCCGCCTGTTATTTGTAAATTTGCATACTACATAAACTTTGTATTTTACCAACCAATCAACTATTCAACTATTCAACCAATTGACTCGTCCATACACCATAGCTCTTGTGGGCAACCCCAATAGCGGCAAAAGTTCCCTCTTCAATTCCCTCACCGGCCTCAATCAGAAGGTGGGGAATTTTGCAGGTGTAACTGTGGACAAAAAAACCGGCATTTCGCATATATCCGAAACGCTGAAAGCAAACATCATTGATCTGCCAGGTACTTACAGCCTCTACCCCAAGAGCGCCGATGAACAGGTGACCTACGAGGTGCTGCTAAACCAGAAAAACGCCGACCGCCCCGACCTCATTATAGTAATTGCCGATGCATCTAACCTGAAAAGAAACCTGCTCTTCTGCTCCCAGATCATTGATCTGAAGATACCGGTCATCATTTCCCTCACCATGATGGATATAGCCCGTCAGAAAGGGATAACCATTGATACGGCCGCCCTGGAACGCCAGATGGGCGTACAGGTGGTAGCCATCAATCCGCGCAAGGACAAGGGCATCACCCAGCTAAAGAAAACCATACACAATATACAACTGGTCAAACCTGCACCTATCCCTGATTTTATTGATATTCCAACCCTGACAGGAAGCTGGCTGAAGGAAGTGAAGGAATTATGCGGGCTCGACAGCAATTACGCAGCATTGCATGTAGCGTGCAACTACCAGGAACTGCGCTATATCAATGCTGCCCAACGAATAAGCATAGCAGCATTGCTGGGCGAAGGTAGCTTTCAAAAGTCGAAGGTGCAGGCCGAAGAGATCATGCAGCGCTACAAGCGCATAGATACTGTGATGCAGCAATGCGCTGTGACAGACAGCCCCATGAAGAAAATGGTGATCAGCGAACGCATTGATAAGATACTGCTGCACCCCGGTTGGGGTAACCTTATTTTACTCATTGTTCTTTTCCTGCTCTTCCAGAGCATATTCTGGCTGGCCCGTTATCCTATGGACTGGATCGAGCAAGGGTTCGCAGGTTTAGGCAACTGGCTGAGCGGTATGATGCCACAGGGCCTCATTAAGGATCTGATGATAAACGGTGTGCTGGCAGGCATCAGTGGTATTGCCATTTTCGTGCCGCAGATCATGATCTTATTTGGCATGATCACCATACTGGAAGACAGTGGCTACATGGCCCGCATCAGTTTCCTTACCGACCGCATTATGCGCAGCGCCGGTCTGAACGGGCGTTCGGTGATGCCGCTGATCAGTGGCATGGCGTGTGCTGTACCGGCAATCATGGCCGCCCGTACCATACAAAACAAAAAGGAACGCCTTATAACCATAATGGTAACCCCGCTTATGAGCTGCTCGGCCCGCTTGCCGGTATATACCATGCTGATAGCCCTGGTTATACCCAACAAAAGCTTACTGGGCGTTTTCAATCTGCAGGGACTGGTTTTAATGGGTTTATACCTGCTCGGTTTTTTCATGGCGCTCGTGGTTTCGAAGGTCATGAACTACATCATTACTACAAAAGACCGCACCTTCTTCCTCATGGAACTACCCGTTTACCGTGCGCCCAGGTGGAAGAATGTGGGTATAACGATGATCGAGAAAGGTAAGATATTCATCAGGGATGTAGGTAAGATCATTATTATTATCGCCCTTGTATTATGGGGCCTTGCTGCCTTTGGGCCACCGGCACACATGAAAGCGGTGGAAGATAAGTACGCCACCCTGCTGCTGCAGCACCCTGAAAACAAAATTGAAATAGAACGCGCGCATGCCACTGCAAAGCTTGAAAACTCATTTGCCGGCATGATGGGCCATGGCATTGAACCCATGATACGTCCATTGGGTTATGACTGGAAAATAGGCATTGCGCTCATCACCTCATTTGCCGCCAGGGAAGTATTTGTAGGCACCATGGCCACCTTATACAGCGTAGGCGATAATGAAGCAGGCAAAGAAACCCTGCGCGAAAAAATGCGCGATGCCCGCCGCGAAGACGGAACACCTGTTTACACCCTCGCCGCCGGCCTGTCGCTCCTCATCTTCTACGTCTTCGCCATGCAGTGCATGAGCACCCTCGCCATAGTGAAACGTGAAACCCGCAGTTGGAAATACCCCATCATCCAGTTCATCTACATGTTCGGTATTGCTTATTTATGCTCGCTGGTGGTGTACCAGGTGTTTAAGTGAAGGCCCTTGAAAAGGCTGTAGACAGAGACTAAGTACAATGTGGCTTTTTTGCCATTCATTATATTGAATACTGATGAGGATATTACTTGTTATATTTTTCTGTGTCTTTTTGTTGAGTTGTATTGGAGATAATCCAGGGACAAAAGGATTTACAGGTACATGGAAAAATGCAAGTGGCGCGCAATTACAGTTAATTAAAGATGGTTCATTTGCTGGAAAGTGTTTGCCGACAAAAGTGTTCTTTCAAAAGGATGATACTACTCATCCTTTAAGTTTTGATGGTTATGGGCATTGGTTTATTCAGGAATGGAAGTTTCAATTTCCACGAATCAGACTGGACTTTGATAGCACCAACATTAACTTACGATGCTCGTGTGACATAAACATATCTGGAAGCGGTTTTTTTGAAAATAATCCACCTTGGAATAATTTATTCAAATGGGAAGAAGAAGATGGTGGTAAAAGGTATGAATTTGTCAGGCAAGTAAAATAATCTTTCCATTTCCATTCTTTGTCAATGTCCAGACCAGCAACATTGCGCTGGACTCTTACGTGAATCAACCCACCTACCTCACAAAACACTTCCTATACCTCTCCAACACCTCTTCATGCGGTATCCCCTTTCCGGCATCAACCTCCGCGATTGCTTCATCTATTTCATCCTGCACTTTCTTGGGTAACTGGTCCCACCAGTCATCTTCGTGTTTTGTTTCAACCTCCATAAAGTTTCTTTTCACAAATTTATGAATTCTCATTTTTCCCTACCAAAAAAAAGCCCCGACTCGCGTCAGGGCTCTAATACTCTACGACTTGTCAACTAATCAACCAGTCAACGAATCACCAGTCAACATATCAACCAGTCAACAAATCAACTAATTAATAGTCCATTCCACCCATTCCGCCTGGCATTCCGCCGCCTGCTGGTGCTGATGACTTTGGTTCCGGCTTGTCGGCAATAACACATTCGGTAGTCAGGAACATGCTGGCGATAGACGCTGCATTTTCCAAAGCTATACGGCCTACCTTGGTAGGGTCAATAACACCGGCAGCAAGCAGGTTTTCATAAACCTCTGTGCGTGCATTGAAACCATAGTCGCCTTTACCTTCGCGTACTTTCTGAACGATGATAGAAGCTTCAAGACCAGCGTTGTTCACGATCTGGCGAAGTGGTTCTTCCAATGCGCGGCGAACAATAGCGATACCTGTTTTCTCATCAGGGTTTTCAGTCTTAACTTTTTCCAGCGAATCAATAGCACGGATATAAGCAACACCACCACCGGGAACAATGCCTTCTTCTACTGCCGCGCGTGTAGCATGCAATGCGTCATCCACACGGTCTTTCTTCTCCTTCATTTCCACTTCCGATGCAGCGCCGATATACAGTACCGCAACACCACCGCTCAGCTTGGCAAGACGCTCCTGGAGTTTTTCCTTATCATAATCGCTGGTAGTAGATTCTATCTGCGATTTGATCTGGTTTACGCGACTTGTGATCGCTTCCTTCTGGCCTTTGCCGCCTACTACTGTTGTATTGTCTTTGTCTATTGTAATGCTTTCTGCCTGTCCTAAAGAAGCTATTGTAGCGCCTTCCAGTTTGTAACCCTGGTCTTCGCTGATAACGATACCGCCTGTAAGAGCAGCTATATCCTGCAGCATTTCCTTGCGGCGGTCGCCGAAGCCCGGAGCCTTAACGGCAGCAATCTTCAATGATCCACGCAGTTTGTTTACTACCAGTGTAGCCAATGCTTCACCATCTACATCTTCAGCTATGATCAGCAAAGGACGGCCGCTTTGTACCACACTTTCCAGTATCGGAAGAATGTCTTTCAGCGTGCTTACTTTCTTTTCATAGATCAGGATGTATGGGTTCTGCAACTCCACCATCATTTTTTCGGTGTTGGTTACAAAGTAAGGGCTCAGGTAACCACGGTCGAACTGCATGCCTTCTACCACTTCTACAGTAGTTTCAGTGCCTTTTGCTTCTTCTACTGTGATAACGCCTTCGTTACCCACCTTCGCCATAGCCTGTGCTATCAGCGCGCCAATAGTATTGTCGTTGTTTGCAGAGATAGAAGCAACCTGCTCTATCATTTTGTTGCTATTGCCTACTTTCTGGCTTTGTGATTTCAGGTTTTCAACAACTGCGCCTACTGCTTTGTCTATACCACGCTTCAGGTCCATTGGGTTGGCGCCTGCAGCTACGTTCTTAAGTCCTTCGCTGATGATGGACTGTGCGAGTACGGTAGCGGTAGTAGTACCGTCGCCAGCCAGGTCGGCAGTCTTGGAAGCTACTTCCTTTACCATTTGTGCACCCATATTCTCAATAGAATCTTCCAGTTCTATTTCTTTGGCTACGGTAACACCATCCTTGGTTACACTCGGAGCGCCGAATTTCTTTTCGATCACCACATTACGGCCTTTAGGACCCAGGGTCACCTTTACGGCATCAGCTAAAATATCAACGCCACGCTTCATCCTGTTGCGTGCGTCTATGTTGAAGAAAAGTTGTTTTGACATACTTTGTTAATTTGAAAATTGATTGATTTGAAAATTTGATTTTTTTTTTGATTTTGAAAACCGAAATATGTGCTATTTTCAAATTAGCACATATTCAAATTTTCAAATTACCGCGAGTATATCGCTTTCGCGCATAATCAGGTAATCCACGCCTTCGAAAGTCACCTCTGTACCGGCATACTTACCATATAATATGGAGTCGCCCGATTTTACGGTCATTGGTTCGTCCTTCTTACCAGGACCGGCAGCCACTACAGTGCCACGTTGTGGTTTTTCTTTTGCGGTGTCCGGGATAATGATTCCACCGGCAGTTTTCTCTTCAGCAGGAGCGGGCTTAACTATTACCCGGTCGTGCAAGGGGGTAATGTTCACGTTTGTTGCCATAATTATTAATTTTTAGTTTTTGGTTTTTGATTGTCCTATATGGGCATCATTTATTGTGCCACCTTATTTCGGGCTGCAAATGTCGGTCAAATTAGCAGAATTTGACGTATTTTATTATCATATAGCTGTTGCTGTCAGTCATTTTTTCATATTTATATTAATAATTGTTTATTTTGTCAGTTAATTCTAATAAATGCGGGAAACCTATGACAACCTCATGCCCTTCCTCATGCAGCCGTTTTTGTTCGCATGGTTGTTTCTTGCCATTTATTTTATTCAACGGTTTTTCATCAGCCGACAACGATGCCGCAGAGAATTAAGGGTGTACCTGGCATTGGGCATTACGCTAGGTATGGACTTGTTGCTCAATTGGCTTTTTTCGTGGGACAGACTATTTGACCTGTGCTTAAACCCGTTTTATTTTCTGGGGCTGATATTGCTGAATGTGTTGTTTAGTATTTGGTATAAGAGGTGATCCTCATTTTTATTTTACAAAAATTCCGGAATGGTCTGTATTACCTATTTCAATTTCATCTGTGCGTAATAAGGATGGTCGGGATTAACTATAAGTTCCTGCCTCAAAGGATGGATTATAACATCCATGTCTTCTAATGGAATGCAGCCCATTAAGGGTTCTGCATCACCTGGCAATATCATAGCGTTACATATTGTTCGCCTGTTCTTAAAATGTAATTCTACCGATGAAACAACATCACATTCCAAAAAATGTCCGCTGGCAAGTTGCGCTTTTCTTTTTTCTACCACAGGGAACTGTAGTTGTTCCTGGATGCTTTCATTAATACAAAGCATATCAGCCCCCGTGTCAACCCGTATATTTACCGGCATTTGCCGTACTTCTTCTTCTCCAATAAAATGCCTGCGTGATAATGCCAGATCATCACCATTTATCAATATAATATCAGCGTATATGGCACCCATGTCTTTAATAACATTCAATTTTGCAAAAATAGATGGATTTTTTCATTTCCAGCTACACATACAGAACGCCAATATCATTTTGTCTCAAAAATAGGGGTATTAAACAGCTTCACCCTTAGGGCCGGGGTTTATCGGTAAGCACCGTTTGCTTGTAATCAGGATTCGCCTCAATAATATCCGCCTCTGAATATTCTGGTTCATTTTCTCCATAGGCTTTTAAAAACTTTATGGCAGAATAATCCCTCCACAACTGCTCCTCATTTTCAGGAATCTCAACTGGTTTTGTTCTGTCCATATATCAAATTTACGAATTATGCAGTTAAAAAGAAAATCGGTTGTTGTTCGTGATGTTCGGCGCAGCCGGCATCGCGAACTGCAAATAAAACTCCGTCTGCGATGACATTCAATGTGATGCGGTTGATATTTGCTACAACATTTTTGCGGATAACTGTGCATATCGTCAATACTATATGGTAAAAAACGGGTGTTAAATAGCATCACCCTTCAGGGATGGGGTTTTTCGTACTTTTACCTAAAACTATTCATATGCCAATCCAACCCGGCCAGCAGGCCCCCGATTTTACATTGCGTGACACCGAAAAGAACAGTGTAACGCTCCGTGAACTAAAAGGAAAAAATGTAGTCCTTCTTTTTTATCCGCTGGCTTTCACCGGCACCTGCACAAAAGAGCTGTGCTCGGTGCGCGATAGCCTCGCCTTTTACAACAATACCAATGCACAGGTTTATGGTATCTCAGTTGACTCGCTTTATGCACAGGGTAAATTCAAAGCAGAGCAGAATATCAACTTCCCGCTGCTCAGCGATTTTAATAAGGAGGCTTCCACGGCTTATGATACTATTTATGAACAATTCTCCAATGACATGAAAGGCGTTTCCAAACGATCTGCATTTGTAATTGACAAAGAAGGTATCGTCCGTTATGCCGAAGTTTTGGAAAATGCAGCCGAAATCCCAAATTTTGATGCCATACAAAAATGTTTGGAATCAATAAATTAGTAACTTGCCTACCGGCAGGCAGGATTGCGGGTAATCACTTAAACAGCCTAATTTATATTTTATGAAGAAAGTCTATTTTCTTATTGCTGCCCTCGTTGCAGGCGCATCATCATTTGCTCAAACATTTCCGAATGCCGGTATGGAAACATGGCGCACTAATACTTCAGGCACAGCCCCTGTCATATCTGTGCATGCACCTACGGAATGGTATGGGTTTGATTCACTGGCCATTGCATCTGTGCAGTCCTTCGCATTTATTTTACATCCCGGTAGTAATTTCCATGCCCAGCTTTACCAGGAAAATACAATAATCAACTCCGGCGCCGCGTCTGCCAAGGTAATGACAATGGTACAGGATACCATAGGCATCGTTCCGGGATCATTGTCGAATGCAGTGGCCAGGATTAATTTTCCTGTGTTGATAGGTGGCGGGACCCTTGCCAGCGCAACCACTTTTTCAGGGGGTACTGATGTTACTCAGCGAATCACTTCTGTGAGCGCTTATGTGCGGTATACTACTGGTATAGACAGCGCTACCGGCTTATGGGGCGGTAAGGATACCGCATTGCTCACAGTACAGGCACGTGGCCACAAGCATGGCGGGAATGATACGCTGGTAGGGAACGGTGTTTTGCAGATTCTTCCATCTACCTCATTTACCCAGGTTACTGCCAATTTGGTTTATTGGGATTCCGTTAACTACTACATAGATACGATCAGGGTAATTTTCTCCAGCAGTGGAGGAGGAAGATCCAATGCCTGCGACAGCAGCACCCTTTATGTTGATGATGTGAGCATGGCCGGCGTTCCTAACCCTGATTTTACAGCAGTAAAAAGTGTGGAAAATAATGCTGCTATAGTAGTCTATCCTAATCCTTCTGCAGGAATTCTTAACATCACTTGTCAGCAAACTGAAGCATCCATCTTTGAACTTGCCTCAGTAAGCGGGCAAGTAGTTGCAGTAAAAAATATCACCGGTAACAGCCAGTTAGATTTTTCTTCACTCCCCGCCGGCTTGTATATCTATAATGTAAAAGATAATAACGGCACAATAATACAAAGAGGCAAAATTGATTTGAACAAGTAAACAGCCTTTACAGAAAAAAGTAAGAAGCCAACCGGAAATTAACGGTTGGCTTTTTTGGAAATGGCTCTGGATAGCATTTGGTTTCGTTACTCACTCGACCTCACCCTCTCCTTTGGAGAGGGATGGGGGAGAGGCCTCACTCTACTTCAAATGCAATATGATAAAAATTATTTTGCGCTGATACTGGCCTTAATTTTATGTAAAAACATTCTGTAAAAAGCCGGTAAGCCTGGAACTCATGACCATAAACGTTAAATTCGTCGAACATAATAATATCCCCTTTCTGCAGGTATGGATACAACTGGCTGAGCGCAAATAAGGTAGCGCTGAACAGATCGGCGTCCATATGTATCACTTTCTTTTTTTCTTTTAGCGCCGGGCCCTGTTTAAATAAGAAGTCATTCAATGTATCCTGGAAAATACCTTTTACAAAATGCGCGCGGTTATCGTTTACGTCCGGTATTACCGAATGCATATCGCCTTTTGCAAACAGTCCCCAGTCCTCGGGCAATCCTTCAAACGTATCGAAACCATAAAATTCAGATGACGGATGAATACAGTTTTTGAGAAACCATTTAAATGAATGCCCGTAAGCCACCCCGAATTCAAGATAGCATACAGGGTTATCGTTGAGTTTGTAATGTGCTGCGATTGCCGCAAAACTCGCAAGCCGTTTATCGTAATCTCTTACCGGTGAGTAAAAATCATTCATAAGCATTTTGTCCTTCTTATGCTTATGCACCCATGAGGTAAGCAAATTGAAATTATAGAAAAAGGCAAATACCTTATTGAGCGGCTGGAATATTTGCAATAAACGTGAAGCAAGTAAAAAGTCCTTGGTGAGCGTTATATATTTGAGTTTGGTTCTCCTGCTAAACATGGAATAAATCGGTGGATTTGGCCGGTAATTAAATGAAGGTCATGAAAAAACTTAAGTTGTTTGTTTAGTGATCCACTTTGGCGCTTCGGGTGCGGTATAAGCTTCCATACGTTCCAGCAAGTCGGTAATAGATTCGCTGATAATAAGGGTCTGGTTTACATATTCATTTAAGAAACCCTCCTGTACCATATTGTCTGTTAAGGCCTTCAGGGCTTCGTAGTATCCGTTTACATTCAGCAGGCCAACCGGTTTTGTGATCAGGCCCAGCTGGCCCCAGGTAAGCATTTCAAACATTTCATCCATGGTTCCCCAGCCACCCGGTAAGGTAATGGCGCCATCGCACAACTCATACATTTTCAGCTTTCGCTCATGCATAGTTTCTACAGTGATCAACTCTGTTAACCCCTCGTGCGCCACTTCTTTTGTTTTCAGGAAGTAGGGTATAACACCTGTTATTTTTCCGTTGTTCTGCAATGCTCCCTCTGCCAGTGCACCCATCAGGCCTGCCTTTGCACCACCGTATATGATACGGATATTAAGTGCCGCCAGAGTCCGACCCAGTTCAAAAGCCGTATCCCGGTAGCTTTCGTGGTACCCTTCACTTGATCCGCAGAAAACGACAATACTCTTCATTGTTTGATCAGATTGTTTCCCAAATATAACGCAATATCCTGTTTCGGGCAGTTTTTGGATGAATAAAAAATCCTGCGGCTTAGCAGGATCTGTTTTCTGTTCAGTACTTTATAAAACAATCGCAAATGCCTGCCGGCAAGGCTTTTTATTATGCACTTATTGAAGTATGTAAATGGCACATTGAGTTCATTTCAGCTTTCACTAATATTCATCCTCGTTAAAGAAGAAGTCCTCCTGGGTAGGATAGTCAGGCCATATATCTTCGATACCTTCGTATATCTCTCCCTCATCATCCAGCTCCTGGAGGTTTTCTACAACTTCAAGAGGCGCGCCTGAGCGGATCGCATAGTCAATAAGCTCATCTTTTGTTGCAGGCCATGGGGCGTCTTCCAAATGGGAAGCTAATTCAAGTGTCCAAAACATATTATAATAAGATTGATTTTTTTCTGATTTCCGCAAATGTAAGGGAAAATTATCAAAACCTGCCTAACGCAGGCAGGTTCAAAAGCTAAAATTCAAAAGATATAATTTTTAAATGAAAATCCGGCACTGCATCTATGCAATAAAATACGCTATTGTTATTTTTCCTTACAATAATTAATAGATAACTTGTGCCATCAAAATAAGCCGTTTTTTCATTTTATGGACATGCTTACTGCTCATCATCTTTCTAAAAAATACGGCACATTCACTGTGGTAAATGATGTATCACTGGCTGTAGCCAATGGCGAGATCGTATCCATCATAGGCCCGTCCGGCGCGGGTAAGAGCACCTTACTGCACCTGATAGGTGCACTGGATAAGCCCGATAGCGGCAGCGTGCTGATAGAGGGTACCGACATTTTGCAATTGCCGTCCAGGAAGCAGGCAAGGTTCCGCAACAGCCATATCGGGTTTGTTTTCCAGTTTCACCATTTATTACCCGAATTCAGCGCAATAGAAAATGTTTCCGTGCCTTTATGGATAAAAGGTTTGGGAAAAAAAGAAGCTCTGGAAAAGGCATCTGAAATGTTAAATGTTGTAGGCCTGGGCAACAGGCTGCAAAATAAACCTTCCGAGCTATCAGGCGGTGAGCAGCAAAGGGTGGCTATTGCGCGGGCGCTTGTGCCGCGGCCATCTATCATCATGGCCGACGAACCTACCGGCAATCTCGACAGTGCAAATGCAACCGCCCTGCACAACCTGTTCCTCCAGCTCCGCGACCAGCTTGGCCAGACTTTTATCATGATCACCCACAACGATACCCTCGCAAAAATGACTGACCGCACCTTTACCATGCAGGATGGCAAAATAGTAGATGAACAGGTAAACAACCGGAAATAGAAATAGCCCCGATAACGTAGGAAACCCACGCAGTGCATCTGGCGATTACGCAACACCTCCCTCCCCTTGGGGGAGGGCCGGGGAGAGGCCTCCCTCACTTATCCGCAACTGCCCCTGTAATATCTACCGATACGGATGTAGCGCCGCTTATATGGCCTGTCTTTATCTTAAAATCCTGCGAAGAATTGGGTTTAATTAATTCATCAATAGTGTGTTTCTGCTTTTCGATCTGCGATCCGTCCTTGTCTTTAAACGATATCAGCAGTTCTATATCCTTATAACTCACAAGGGTAGCCTTATTTACTATTTCGCCCTCCACTACCGTCTGGTTAATAAGATTGCCATGATGGGAAGCGGTTACTTTCAGGAACTTCAATGGGCTGCCGCGCTCTATTTCCTCCAGCGATGATTTCTTCTCTTCATACTGTGCCGGCGGCCGCTGGTTGTTGGATGAAGACCCGCATGAAAAGAAAAACACGGACATCAGGCAAACTAAAAGTAATCTGTTCATAAACCATTTTTTAGTTCAAACGTATAGTAAATAGTGTAATAAAAAATAAATTCTCTGTAAAATACAAGCCGGGATTACTAAGGAACGTTGACGAAATAAAGTCTACGAAGTTGGATAGTTATTTTTCTTTTATGCGAGGCGCAAAATCTGCGAATAGCAAGCTATTTAAAGACTTTTGCAACGAAGCAGAAATGGAAAAGAACATTCAAATTGGTGGACTTTATTTTGTTATCGTTCCTAAATCAAAAGTGAGTAAAAAAAAGAGCCTAAAAAAATATTTTATTTATAGTATGAATATTTTATCCTCTTTGCTTAACTTGTAGGGTAATTTGAGTGGTTAAACAAATTCACAAACTACTTTTTCTGGTCACGAAAAAAAATATTTCTAATCATGGCAACTTCAAAAAAACAAGCCGTAAAAAAAGCTGCAGGCAAAAAATCAGCGCCTGCAAAAAAATCAGCGCCTGCTAAAAAGGCTGCACCTGCAAAAAAAGCTGCACCTAAAAAAGCAGCTCCCGTAAAGAAGGCTGCACCTGTAAAAAAGGCAGCGCCTAAAAAAGCTGCACCTGCTAAGAAGGTAGTAAAGAAAGCTGCACCTGCTAAGAAAGCTGCACCTAAAAAAGTAGTAAAGAAAGCTGCACCTGCAAAAAAAGTGGCACCCAAAAAAGTGGTGAAGAAAGCTGCACCTGCAAAAAAAGCGGCACCTAAAAAAGTAGTAAAGAAAGCTGCACCTGCAAAGAAAGCTGCACCCAAAAAAGTGGTGAAAAAGGTTGCACCTAAAAAAACAGCAGCAAAGAAACCAGCGCCTAAAAAGGCCGCTCCTCAATCATCGGCGCCTGTTGAGATTCCTGTGATTATTGAGCCGATACCAATGCCCTTTGATGATGCAGGTCAAAGTGATATGCCCGATAACGTGATCATCATCACTACCATCGAAGAAATATAATTTACAACAAGTACTTTTTCTGATCACTTACACCGGATGAATTATTCCCGGTGTAAGTGATTTTCTTTTTTATTCCAATCAGCCCGGGCACACTCATTTAGGAATTATTTTGTCAACGTTCCTGAAAAAATAATGAGCGGTTCAGTAAGATGAACAGGGTAAGCTTGAGCTTACCCTGTTGTGCATTGATGTAAGAATTGATTACTGAACCGTGTCCTGTGTTGCTTCTTTTGGTTTCATCATGATGGCAAAAACTTCCAATGCAAAACCCAGCAAAATAACTATCGGGGCAAGTGTTATACGTCTAAAACTGTAGATCTCGTCGTAATTAAATTTATGCGGGTCGGGGCTCTTGCCACCCGACATCAGCATAAAGCCGATGAATATCAATAGAACGCCGCCAACCATCATCAGATAATTCTCTTTCCCGAATAAAAGGGTATATTCCCTATCAGGCTCAGAAGATTTGGATGGCTTTCTCGGAGGCGCTGGTGTTGGCCGTGGAGCAGGATTGCCTGTTACCTGTGGTTTTGCTACTGTTGACATAAATGCAATATTAATGAAAATTGGTTAAATGCTGATTTGTTGACAAGTTGATTTGTTGATAAGTTGATAGGTTGATAAGTTGTAGCTATAAATAATATGTTTGCCATTATCTTTTCTCGCGAACTTTCTACTTTCTACTAATAAAGGTCGTCCACATGCATTTTTAAATATTTTACAACCGAACGATGGGTGCTGTACATGGAAATGATTATTCCAAGTATGATCATACCTATAATAAGGAATGTAAGCAAAGGAGGATCGTTAAGTAACGCGAGCACAGGCAACTGCGCTGCGGCAAACGACATCACTATCCACAGCCCGATAACCGCTACCACACCGCTGATCAGCCCGTTCAGGAATGCCCGTATATCAAACGGGCGGGTAATGAATGTTTGTGTGGCGCCTACCATCTGCATGGTTTTAATCAGGAACCGGCTGCTGAACATTGCGAGCCGCACTGTATTATCTATCAGGAAGATCACCACGATCATCAGCAACACCGATATACTCCCCAGTATGATGCCTATTTTCCTCAGGTTGCTGTTCATTTGCTCCACCACTACATTCGGCCAGGTCATATCCCGCACTATATTGCTCTGAAGTACGAATTTTTTGATCTTGTCCAGGCTGTCTTTATTTACATATTCCTCGTTCAGCTTCATGGATATGGAGGTAAACAACGGGTTGTAACCCAGGAATTCGGTAATATTAGTGCCTTCCACTTCGTTCTCCATTTTTATCGCCTCATCCTTCGATATGATCCGGGTGCTGCGCACAAATGGCTGTCTGTCTAATATTGCCTTCATTTTGGCTACGCTGCCATCGGTAACATTATCATGGAAATCCACACTTATCTCCATGTCTTCCTTAAAGGCCCTCGACAATGCCCTGCCGTTAATAAGCAGCCACCCCAGCACGCCTACCAGGAACAGCACCAACGCTACGCCCATTATAGCGTTAAAATAGGTGGGTTTTGATTTTTTTCCTGTAGCCATGATTAATTAAATGCTGTGTTGAAGATAATCCTCAAAAATATAAAAATCTGCGGCATTTTATGCCTTTCTGTCCGCCGGCTTAACCTTTTTTAACAATGCGTACTACCAGAACTCCTGACCCGTTGACCTATGCTGAAGAATTATTCGTAGATTGAAATGCTATTAATAATTCGCGAATTAGGTGGCACCTCCCGGAACAACGTCCCGATCTTCTATCAGTAGGGCCGGGCTTGTCACGCGGGCTGATTTTCTTTCAGGAGACATTGATCACGTACACTACACCTTTGCGTACCTAAAAATAATATACTGCAACACTCGCATCTTTGCCCCGCATCTGCGGGGCCTTTGCGAGAAACTTATCCGCGCCACCGTGACAATTACTTAGCCTTTGTTTTTTTCTTCTCTATTGGCTTGGGAACAAAGTCGGTAAATGGCAGGGTAGTGTCGGCGGCAGGCTGATCTAATTTTACGTTGATCGCAACTATTCCCTTGTTGATCATAACACCGCTTATTAACAGGGCCTTGCCGTTTTCGTATACAAATTTTAGGTGGTACTTACCTTTTCCTACATACCCGGTTTCATAATGCCCTGAAGCATCAGTATAGCCTGAAGTACCAAGCATGGCTGAATCTGTATAAACGAAAGCCTGCACGCCGGCTAAAGGCGTCATCCGCCCGTCCCTTACGTAGCCCTCAATTTCAGTTTTGGGCTTAGGTTTGGGTTTGGTACCGGTCTTCTTTTTTCCCGGAGCATTCTGTGCAAAGGTGATGCCGCTGGCCAGAAGGCATAAGGTAAGCGCTATAAGCTGTTTCATAAAAATGTACTTATTTGGACTTTAAATGTAAGCAATATTCTAAAAATCTAATAATAAGAGTGACCAATGACTATTGAGGGTATGGTTGCAATTGCTTATGCTGATGAAATAGCAGCAGAAAACAAGTGAGAGGATGGGATGAACAGGAAATAAATAACGGCTGCAATTGCAGCTATTTTTTATTATATTTGGAGAAACAGGCATTATGAAACTTACCCTGATCGCATTTCTATCCTTTTTGGTGATTACATCTTATGGTCAGGAACTTCACCTTAGCAAACATAGTGTTACTAAATTATTTGTAAAAAGTATCCCTGAAAAACTGAATGATGCTAATGGTTGGTCAAGCCATCATTGGACATTTTGCGGAACAGATAGTTCCATATCCATGTCAGATACTATCAAGATGTTCAATAATTCCTATCCAATTGGCGGGCATTGCTGCCAGTCTATATCCTGGATGTTTTATAAGAAGCATTTTTTCAGAACACAAGAAACCTCCTGGTGCATGGAACCACCATTATCAACCGCTATTGATTTAGACCAGAATTATAATATTAAACTCAAAACTACTGATAAAAATTTGCATCTGAAAGTATTCAAATCAGGCAGGAAAGTGTATGATTTTATAATTGTAAAAATCGAATACATTAAAGAGGCGTACACTAAATCTGCGCTTATCACAATGGTAAATTCACATTGAACTTTTCACCTTATCCAAACCGGTAACCTCTCGTATTTAACTTCCCGTTTGCTTTCAAACTGAGACGCTTCCCGACTTTCAATAGTTGAACAGCAATACTTATTTCGTATTTTCGCTTAAACCACCAATGCAAATGGAAACTATTGTCGTAGAACTGACCAATCCTAAAGCTATTAATCTATTGCTCGTACTTGAGGAGCTGCATATCATTAAACTGCGACCGGATCGTGACCCCTCAGAACAAAGCCTGTCTGCTAAATACCGCGGCATTTTAACCAGGAAGGGCGGGAAGAAGCTGAAAAAGCATGTTGACCAAATGCGCAAAGAATGGGACAATACCTGATATCGCAAATGCATAGCCCGAAGGGCTTAAATGTGAATAGCCGCCGGTGAAACCGGCGGTAACGAGGAAGCGTCGACCAACCCTGAAAGGGTTGAATGTGGTAAAGGAAATGAAAGCCCACTACATCCCCTTTAACCCTAATTAACCCTTTTATTTCCACTCTCATACCATTTTGTTCCTGCTGATATTTACTTTTGTGCTCATTTCCAGAAATAATCAGACGATAATTGGCCTCACTTAAAAAACTTGCCGGGCAAACCATGTGGTACGGGGTCAGCAATATTGCTGCACGCCTGCTCACTTACCTGCTTACCCCATATTTTACTTATGTTCTTACTTCAAGGGCAGGGCAGGTAGAGTTTGGCAGGTTTCAGTACATGTATGCTCTGTTCCCGGTGATGAATGTGCTGTATACCTATGGTATGGAAACGGCTTTTTTCAGGTTTAGCACCAGTGAAGACAGGCAAAAACTGTACCGTACGCAGATAACGGCAATACTTGTAAGCACCTTTCTGCTCACGATATTACTTTATCTTTTCCGCACTCCCCTGGCGGTTTTTGCAGAGCTGAAAGACCACGTGGAGTATGTGGGGTGGTGCGCAGCCATCATTGGGCTCGACGCGCTTTCTGCATTACCCTATGCACGCCTGCGTAAGGAGAACCGCCCCAGGAAATACGCGCTTACCAAGGTAGCTGGTATTGCCGTGTTTGTGGTGACCATAGTTTTCCTGTTCAGCTTTGGTGGCGCCATTGCAAGGAACAGCCCCGGCGGCGCTTTTGCGCAATGGTACCGGTATCATTGGGGGTTAGGTTTTATTTTATTTGCCAACATCCTGCAGGCAATTGTTACACTGGCGTTGCTTTTTAAAGAACTGAAGGATTACCGCCCTGAATTTGACACGGCTATTTTTAAAAAGGTGTTTGTTTATGGTTACCCGATACTTATTGCCGGATTTGCCGGAGTAATGAATGATTCACTGAACCGTGTTATGTTTCAAAAATTGTCTCCGATGACAGCTACCGAGTCGTTACGCCAGGTAGGTTTTTATTCTGCTGCGCTGAAGCTTGCCGCGCTTATATACCTGGTGATACAGGCATTCAAGCTGGCGGCTGAACCATTCTTCTTTTCCATTTCTGCAGAAAAAAATTCCAGGAATACATATGCACGGGTGATGAAGTGGTTTGTGATTTTGCTTGCAGTGATGTTCCTCAATATCATGCTGTATATAGACATCTGGAAATACTTTGTAGGCAGGGAATACCGGGAGGCGCTTGGCGTAGTGCCGGTACTGCTGCTGTCTTATATATTCCTCGGTGTTTATTACAACCTGACCGTATGGTATAAACTTACCGATAAAACGCACTTTGGTACCTATATTATGGTCATTGGCTCAGTGGTTACTATTGTGTTCAACTGGCTGCTGATACCTACCTGGGGCTACTACGCCTGTGCCTGGGGCACACTGCTGTGCTATGCGGTAATGATGGTACTGTCGTACTACTGGGGACAGAAATATTATCCCATCCCCTACGACATGCCAAAACTTTTGAAGTATACAGGACTTATGCTGCTGATCTTCTTTATCAACTTTGGTATCAGCAAACTCGTAGCAGGCACCCTGTTGCACCTGCTCACCGGCACCATATTGTTTGTTGTGTATATCTATTACATCTACGTGCAGGAGAAAGAAGAATTAAAAGGGTTTCCGGTTATCGGGAGGTTTGTGAAATAGCTCGGGTCAGTTAATCTGCCTTACCCATAGCCCATGGTTTCAACCATGCGGTGCAAAATCGGTAATGAGTGCAACCGTTTTAATGGTTTACGTGGCGCGCAGGTAAACGGTTAAACCCGTTCAAAACCCAGTCTGAATTCAGAATCCCGCGGTTGAAACCGTGGTCTATGGCCGATATAAATTGGGTCGTACATCATTCTCTGAAATCCCCAGGCGCAACGTGGGCGATCTTGAATTTACCCGAAAATTAAGTAGAACTCTTTTATTTGTGTCAGCGGGATCTAAAACATAATTTTCGTCCCAAATCGCGCAACCGCCAAAAGTTAATGTTGTACCATCTGCCTGTCTTGTCACATAAGCTCCGTTTCTTTTAAGAACAACAAACGTATCCAGTATTTCGTTTTGCAGCGAATCAATATCCTCATCGACAAGGAATTTCGCGTGAACTCTTTTCCTGCCCTTTCGATATGAGAATGAATAGACATTTGATGTTCCCAATTTTAACTGCGTCTTTTTAATGTTCGTTACATGAACAAGTGAATCGAGCGGAATCGTCTGTTTAATCTTCTCCTCACCCACCTGTCCGAAGACAGTGTAACTCATTATCGAAAACGCAAGTAATGGCAGGTATCTCATTGATTTATGCAGCACAAAAATACGAATCGTCGCCCGTCTTTCCATGTATCAGTTCACATAATCCGTCCCTAGCACCTTATCAGTAACCTCTACGATCAGTGTATTGCTCTGCTGCGCTGAAGCTGCCGGAGGTGTCCCACTGGTCGTAAGCGTCTCGCTTCGTCCATATATACCGAAGCTGCCCGCTTTTGAATTAAAACACCAACGCGCATCCTGAAATCCTCTAATCCAATAAATCTTAGTTCAGACTAATATATCCCAAAACCCACCACAAAAAACCCTAATACCGGCACTTCACGCCAACCACCAGAACAAATAACATATACCACACTAATTTCCAACCACATAACCACAAAAAAACCTTCTGTCATAAGCGCCATACAGTCTATGACAGACAGCATACTG